>NZ_JADJSO010000070.1:0-26050 GCF_016711665.1 Candidatus Villigracilis saccharophilus | reverse complement strand
GATGTGAAATTTGCTTTTTTATCTTTGATCTCCTCTGTTTCCAGGATTTGCCGTCAACCATTTCTAAGAGATCTTCATTCTTCAGAACCACCACATTCCATTCAGCACTGAGTCCTTTAAGATTAATGGAGCCAGTGCGTACTGTGTTAAAAGGAACTCGGTTTCTTGTTATCCCAGTATTCATATTCAAGCCCTGCAACATCTTCTTCTTGATATATAGCCTACTACGCCGCGATTTACTGGTAGAGATTCTTTAACAGGATCATGTCTGCCTCCCATCGATCAAGAGTTTCCGTGCCTCTATCTCCAATATCCAAAGAAGCAGACCAAAGTTGTATTATATTGAATAAGCTAAAAAGCAATAGTAATATTGCTGATATTTTTTTTATCCCTGCTTGCAGCATGATCTTATTCCTATCGGATGAAAATTTTCTTTTCTTCTAGCAATAGCTCATGAGGAAAAGAAATTATTGCCCTAAGTACAAATCTGCGAGTTTGAAAGGAAATCATTTGGCTGATTTTAGCAGAAATAAAAAAGGGCGTGAGGTAAATCACGCCCTTTTTTATTCTATGTGCGATCTGGAAATTCTACCCGAATAACTCCATCAGCTGCTTCACATGCACAACGCCGTCGAAGCCTTTGATGTCGCCTTTGCGGAGTTCGGCTTTTTCGCCGTCTGCATCACCCAAGCAGGAGACGATCACATCACCGGGGCTGACATCTTCCTTTTCGGTGTAGTGATTGGTGGTGACGATCACATTCGCGCCTGCTGCTTTGGCGGCGCGAGACCATTCTTGGGATCTTCCACTACGATCACTTCATCGGGACTTAATCCAAGCTTGGAAAGCGCAAGATTATAAATCGCGGGATCTGGTTTCTTCTTTTCCACCACATCACCTGCGAGCACGATCTCAAACTTGATGTCTGAAAGTGGACCTTCAGTGATCGCTTTCGCAGCCTGCTCATTGGATGTGGTGCAGATGGCAAGCTTGAGGCCTGCATCCATCACTTCCTTCATGAACCTATGCAACCCCGGGCGAAGCGGGAGTTTGCGGTTGAGATCAATTCCACGAACAGAGCGGTCTTGCGCTTGTGCATTTCCTTGACGAGGCTGTCAATTTCTTCCTCGGTCATAGGCTTGGAAAACCCCTTGGTCTTCCAATGATGCTTCATGCGTTCCTTGCCGCCGCCAACTTGCAGCAGTTCATGGTAATACTCAACATCCCATTCGTCAGTGAAGCCAAATTCCTTGAAGGTCATGTTGAACGATACACGGTGACCATCACGTTCTGTGTCAATGATCACGCCATCCTGGTCAAAGAACACTGCTTTGATTTTTGACATAATTTCCTCCATTTAATAAACCCTAAAGGTCTTTAAGACCTTTAGGGTTTACTTGGATTAATTTATTTCTTCATCCCAAAGAATTCAAGGATGGTATCCACGAACAACTGATTTTCTTCCGCGGAGCCGACTGTCACACGGAACCAGCCATCGCTGCCGTACTTCTTGCTTTCGCCGCGCAGGATGATGCCCTTGGTTTCTGCATAAGCAAGAACTTCCTTGCCGGTCTTGCCTGTCTCGCCACAATCAAAAAGGATGTAGTTGGCTTTGGAGTTCATAACATAGAAACCAGGAATCACGCTCAAGGATTCTGTGATGAAATCCACTGCATTATTGTTGAATTTGACACGTTCCGCCAGGCCTTCTTCATCTTCAAAAGCCGCGAGCGCTGCCCACATCGGGATCGTGCCCACGTTCCAGGGGAGGAGTGAGCCGGCGATCTGGTCGATGACTTCCTTGTCCGCGATGGTGTATCCGAAGCGCATCCCAGCCAGACCATAAGCCTTGGAGAGTGTGCGGGTGATCAACACATTCTTGTACTTCTTGGTCAATTGGACTTGAGACATGCCCAAGCCTGCATATTCCATGTAAGCTTCGTCAATGACGAATGGAATTCCCAATTCGGCAATGGTGATAAAGTGCTCCGCAGCCATGTAATTGCCTGTCGGGTTGTTCGGATTCGCAACCACGATGATCTTGGTCTTGTCGGTCACAGCCTTGATAATGGCTTCGGGGTCGTATTCCATCTTGTGATCTTTATAGATCATCGGCACAGAGACCATCTTTCCGCCGAGCAAAGTTCCGCGCAGACCGTAAATGCCGAAGCAGGGTGTGTGTTGAATGACTTCATCACCCGGCTCAAGGAACATGCGGAAAATATTGTCATAGACTTCGCTCGAACCGTTGCCGATCATCACGTTACCGGGACCATCAACATTGTTCATCTCAGCGATCTTGCTGCGGACGACCAATCCCTGATCGGGGTAGCGATTCGCCATCTTGGCATACTTGTACATCGCCTCCAACACCTTGTCGGATGGGGGCAGCGGATTCTCATTCGACATCATGCGGTGCAATGACGGGTCGCGCCAAGCTTTTTCGATATGATCCGAAATGTACATCGGGATGCCCTTAACCCACGGGGCGTAATATTCTTCAATTTTCTTCATTACCATAATCTCCTAATTCAATTATTTTTTTTTCAAGTTGCGAGACCTTCGACTTTCAATCTTCAACTTGCAACCTGTAACTCGCTCTTACGCCTTGCCTTCGCAGCCCAACTTGTCCATCCAGTGCATCACAGCTTTGCGGGTTGCGTCGCGGACAAATACATCCAATTTGCCAGGATCATACTCATCGCGGTGCGCGGACAGATATTCCCATTTCGCATCCAGCAGGGTGTGCTTCAACTCGGTTGAGACATTGAACTTCGCGCCGCCTGCCGCGAGCAATTTGGTGACGTAATCATCGGGCAGGCCTGTTCCGCCGTGGACGACGAGCGGGGTCTTGATGCCATTGCCGTTCAACATCTTGTGGATGACAGCCATGCGCTCGAAATCGATCTTCGGATTCTTGGTCTTGTAGACACCATGTGCGGTGCCGATGGCCGGGGCGAAGATGTCCACGCCGGTGCGTTCAACGAACTCAACCGATTGTTCGGGATTCGCAAGCTGCGCTTCATCTTCAGCAACTTTGATCTGGTCTTCCACACCACCCACGGTTCCCAATTCGCCTTCGACGGAAATGCCGCCAATTGCATGGCAATAATCTACCACTTCCTTGGTCTGGCGGATGTTCTCTTCATAAGACTGTTTGGAGGCATCGATCATGATGTTGGTGTAGCCAGCATCTGCGCACTTCTTGCAGTAGTCAATGCTGGTGGAGTGATCGAGGTGCAAGCATACTGGTACTGGAGCAGACTCGGCCAATGTGCGGAAGATATTCACCATCATCTGAGTCCCCAAAAATTGTGAGGGCTTGACGGAGGTCTGGACGATGACGGGGGTTCTCTTTTCGATCGCCGCGTCGATCACTGCTTCGAACTGCAGCAGGTCAGTCACGTTGAACGCGCCCACGGCCCAACCTTCCTTCGCCGCAGGGATCATGATTTCTTTTGCATTTACGATAGACATAGTTTTCTCCTTACATTACAAATTTTGAATTTTCTACTTTGATTTCTTGCCAACATCTTTTAACCACTGCTCCCAGCGATAATCTGTCACATGAGTGCGGAAGCGTGCGAACCACAGATCGGCATAACCCTGGAAATCTTCTTCCAGTTTGGAAATGCCCGTTTGTGTTGTACCCCACATGGATTCGTGCAGCTCAGACATGGGCCACATCAGGCGCAAACGCGCGTATTGCTTATCGGTTACTTCACCAAAGTATTCATACAGGAAGTTATCCACCTGCTCTTCATTCAGGCGGTGATGGTGGGCGAAGTTGCCAAGATCAAAGAAGATATCGCCCATGCCTGGCGTATTCCCAATCCAGCAGTCTGATCTCGCCAATATCGCCAGGTACATCCTCTTCAAGCCAGTTTAGATTCAAGAGGTCGTTATGAGTAGGCGTTGGGGTGTATGGATCCTTCGCCAGCGCCTTTTCCACTTCTTTTGTTTTCTGCATGATCCAATCCCAATCATGCGGGAATTTTGCGTTGTTACTCTTGGAAATCTTGGTCAACATCTCCACGCGACGAAACACATTGAACTCGCCTTTTAGTTTGGGTCCGCGCCTATGGAAGAGGCGGATCTTTTTTGCCACACGCGCAAGATAATCAGGGGTCTTGATCACATCAGGCGGGATCGTTTTTCCTGTTATAAATTTTGTCACAATGTAATTTTCAGGCTCAATGAAATACACGACTTCCGGCGCGATCCCCATTTGTCCCGCCGCGTAATTTGCCGCATACTCCACATCACGCTTGATACCGAGTTGATCTGTACCTTCGCCTGCGAGGTCGAATCACATATGCCCTTCCATCTGCTTCGACTTTGAAATTTAAATTTGTGATGCCGCCGCTCAAAGGAGTTTTCTTAATATTCTTTGATTCGGCAAGGAACGGAACTTTATCAATGGCTTTATCGATTGCGAGTACTGACATGGCATTATCTCCAATTTAGGATTAGGATTTTTGCTTGCGAGTAGGCTTTCGTTTTAAAGTATTTGAATTGGCAGCCTCCTTTGGCGATTATTTAAACGCTTCTTTCCTGACTGTGAATTGATTCTGCTTACTGACGAATTCTCTCAGCCTTGGGATCCCACAACACAGCCTGCGCCACCTCCGCGCCGACCTGTTCCCCGAAACATTCAACCTGTAATGTTGTTCCAACCTTCGAGTACTCCATTGGGAGATAAGCGTAGGCAATGGACTTGTTGACCGAATATCCAAAACCGCCCGAAGCCACCCAGCCGACGATCTTATCGCCAGAGCGGATCGGTTCCTTGCCAAGTACGATCGTACGGTCATCGGCTAGAGTGAGTGTGCAAAGTTTGCGCTTGATACCTTCAGCCTTTTGCTTGACCAGCGCATCCTTGCCGGTGAAATTGGCTTTATCTAATTTCACTGCAAATCCGAGACCTGCTTCATAAGGAGTGTAGTCAGGTGAAATCTCTCCGCTCCAATAGCGATAACCCTTCTCAAGACGTAAAGTGTCAATAGCCTTATATCCGCCAGCAACCATGCCTTCGGGAGCGCCTGCTTCCCAGAGTGTGTCCCAGAGTCGCAGACCGTACTCCGTCGGGCAGTAAAACTCCCAGCCCAGCTCGCCAACATAAGTTACGCGCGAAGCGAGAACGGGGATGTCGCCAATTGTGATGCGGCGATTCGTCATGTAGGGGAATCCGCTATTCGAGACATCATCGGATGTGACTTTTTCCAGGATCTTGCGCGCCTTCGGTCCCCACATGCCGATACAGGCATACGCCGAGCCGACATCTTCAATTGCGACGGTGCCGTCTTCGGGCATGTTGAGCGAGAGCCACGACATATCATGCTGGCCAAAGGCTGTGCCTGTGACAATGAAGAAGCGGTCTTCCGCAAGGCGGGTAACCGTGAAGTCACATTCAATGCCGCCGCGTTTGTTGAGCGCCTGGGTGTAAACGATCGTGCCGATGGGCTGGTCAATTTCATTCGCGCAGACGGTGTTGAGGAAGTTCAACGCGCCGGAACCGCGCACTTCAAATTTGTTGAATGATGTTTCATCGAAGAGACCAGCGTTCTCGCGGGTCATCAAATGTTCGTGACCGATGGCGCGCGACCAATTTTGGCGCGCCCAGCCGCGCGGTTCGTGACCGTGAGTGGCAACTTCTTCGTATTTCTTAAACCAGTTCGGGCGTTCCCAGCCCATTTTTTCACCGAAATAACAGCCGAGGTCGCGCAAGCGGTAATAAGTGGGCGAGATGCGCACGTTGCGCTTTGACAAACGTTCTTCGCCTGGGAAGTGAATGTCATAGTATTGCGTGTAGGTTTCAAAGGTGCGTGCTACTGTGTAGTTGATGCTGTTGTAATTCGGGCCAAAGCGGCGAACATCCAGACGCCACATGTCCCACTCAGGACTGCCGTCAATGATCCATTCCGCCATCACCTTGCCGATGCCGCCTGCGCCAGCAAGTCCATGCGCACAGAAGGCGCACGCCACCCAGAAACCTTTGACAGTGGTGGGGCCGAGCAGGAATTCGCCATCGGGTGTGAAGCCTTCAGGGCCATTCAGGAGTTTGATGACTTCTGCATTTTCAATCGCAGGCACGCGTCGAATTGAATTTTCCATCAAAGGGGTAAAGCGTTCCCAGTCTGGGGGAAGTAATTGAAATTTGAAATCTTTGGGAATGCCGTTCATGCCAAATGTAGC
Source organism: Candidatus Villigracilis saccharophilus (assembly GCF_016711665.1). NCBI lineage: Bacteria > Bacillati > Chloroflexota > Anaerolineae > Anaerolineales > Candidatus Villigracilaceae > Candidatus Villigracilis > Candidatus Villigracilis saccharophilus. Next base: position 19,855 of record NZ_JADJSO010000070.1, on the reverse strand, counting down.
GGGTTGACGTTCGTAACCGCCTGTGACCAATCCACCGACTTCTTCGCGCCAGTAGACCAATAGGTCAGGGTCGCGCAAATTGGGGAAAGTGTTTGTCACGCCTTCGATGGGTTTGGTCATGATGTAAAGATGCGCCATCGGGACAACGGGCAGATTCAGTCCAACCATCTTGCCAACTTCGCGTCCCCACATACCTGAGGCGTTGACCACGATCTCAGTCTTGATCGTGCCTCTGCTGGTGACCACTTCGCTGACGCGGCCATCTTTTAGGTTGATGCCTTGCACATCTGTATCTGTGAAAATTTTTGCCCCTCTATTTTTTGCGCCTGCCGCGAGAGCATTTGTTAAACCAGTTGGATCGATACTGCCGTCATTGGGTGTGTAAGCTGCGCCGAGCACGCCATCCATCGACATGAGCGGAAACATATCGTGCGCTGCTTTGGCCGAAATTAATTCCATTGGCACGCCGAAGGAATTTGCCATGCCAACGAGACGTTTGGTTTCTTCCATGCGTTCTGCGGAACACGCGAGGCGCAGCCCGCCGACTTCACGCCATGAAGTATCCACGCCGGTTTCTGCTTTGAGTTTGCGATACAGGTCAGTGCTGTAGTGCATCATGCGCGTCAGGTTGGCGTCCGAGCGCATCTGACCCACCAATCCTGCCGAGTGCCAGGTTGAACCTGCTGTTAGCTCGTGTCGTTCAAGAATAACGACATCTTTCCATCCCATAAGCGTGAGATGATAAGCAATGCTTGCTCCACCTACACCGCCACCTATGATTACGACTTGCGCTTGCGTTGGAAATTCTGACATTGATGTTATCTCCTTGAAAATCTATTTCCACGAAGTGTCACAAAGGCGCACAAAGGAAATGAAAAGATCTTTGGTTTTCCTTTGTGCACCTTTGTCTCCTTTGTGGTTAAAAATTATTTTTGCCAAACCGAATCAGGACGGGCCATTTCTGCTACGATATCAAATGTGGATATTGCGCCAAGGGGGAATGCGTCTGGATCGTTTTTGTCGATCACAACGAGTCTATGGTAATGGTTCTGGATCATGAGATCTGCTGCTTCTCGCAAGCTGGCGTTGATGTCAATTGTTAATGCTGGGTGCATTACATCACGTACGATTAATTTTTCCCCCGTGTTGTCTTCTTTTACAAATCGCAGCAGATCATGCCCGCTGACAACGCCGAGGATCTTTCCTTTTGCGTCCACTACCAGAACCGAGCGCCAGCCTGAAGATGTCATTGCGCGCGCGGCAGATGCAACAGGAGTCTTTCCGCGGCAGACGAGGATCGCATCCGACATTACATCCCCGACGGTGTCGCGTTTTGTTTTGATTTCATTTGCGATACTGGCGACAAAATCGGAGAGTGAAATGATGCCGACAGGTTTTCCGTGATCTGTTACAAGAAAACGGCTGACTCTTTTTTCGATGAAATGGTCTACTGCTTCAGCGAGGGGAATGTTTGCTTCAACAGAATCAACTGGCTGGGTCATCAGATCCGCGGCAGTTAATTTTCGCATGGTCGTCAAACTTTCAGAATCTGATGAAAGCCATTCGCCCGCCATCAGATCAAAATCTGAAATAACCCCCATAATGCGTCCATCGCGGTCTGTGACGAACAAGGCGTGTACTTTGTTTTGGTTAAGCAGAACGGCCACTTGTCCTAAAGTAGCTGTCGGCTTGCAGGTCATCACACCGGGGTGCATTAGATCTTTTACAAGTTTGGTCATGGAAACTCCAATAGAAAAGACCCTAAAGGTTTGCCTGAAATGGGCAGGTTCGTTTTTATCAAAAACCTTTAGGGTCCGCTTTGTTGAAAGGAACAGTCAAATTATAATGAAAAATTCAAAAACTTGCAAATTCCTTCAAATTCTTATATAATCCGCCAAATGGGTAAACCCCTTATACCAGCTCAACGGCGCGAAAGAATTCAGGAATATCTGGCGATTCATCAAATTGTCCGCACGGGTGATTTGTGTAATTTGTTGGAAACATCTGAAGCCACGGTTCGGCGCGACCTTGAGTGGCTGGAGCAAAAGGGAGTTTTGGAGCGTACTCATGGCGGGGCAATCTTAAGTCAGCGCGTGATTTTTGAGCAGGCGTATCAACAGCGCGCACAGCATTATCCTGAAGAAAAAAAACGCATTGGTGAACTTGCCGCCTCTCTGATCGAAGAGGGTGATATTGTTTTTATTAACAGCGGTACGACAGCGACGCAGGTACTTCAACATATCAGGCGCGATTCGCGCATTACAGTTTTTACGAATAATGTGAATGCGGCATTGGAAATCGGCGACCCGGGCTTTCTCTATTATTTGACCGGGGGCGAGTTCCAATCACGATCCAACTCCCTGTCAGGCCGCTTCGCGCTGGACAATTTGAATCTGGTCTTTGCCAACAAGGTGATCCTTGGCGTGGACGGAATCTCATTAAAACATGGCTGCACCGTTCCGACCAATGCCGAAGCGGAAGTGGTGCGCCGTATGATCGATCGTACCAAGGGTCAAGTCATCATTGTGGCTGATCATAGCAAGTGGGGCGCTGTATCCAACTTCCCTGTGGCGAATATTGATGAAATAGACAAACTCGTTACCGACGAAGGATTTGGCCTGTCGGCCGTTGAAGACCTAAAAGAAAAATCCATTGAAACACTGATTGCAAACAATCCGAATATAATTACATAAAATAAATCCCTCATAAAACAGGTGAACCTCATGAAAGATCAAGCACAGATCGTGATCATAGGCGGCGGCATTTATGGAGCCAATATTGCATATCATCTTGCAAAGTACGGGCGCAAGGATGTTGTGATCTTGGAGAAGGGTGAAATTGCCAGCGGCGAGTCATCTCACGCGGCGGGACTTGTAACCCAGTTTGCCACATCACAAGCCATGTTGAAATTCCGCATGTATAGCACGGAGTTGTACAGTGAGTTGGGTTTGTTCGATCATGTTGGGAGTTTGCGTGTCGCATCGAGCAAGGAGCAGCTCAAAGAGTTGGAAAGAAGCGTCAGCCGCGCGAAAGCCTTGGGCTTGGAATGCGAAGTCATTTCTCCTGCTGAAGCTCTTAAGGTCATGCCGCAGATTTCACAGAAAGATCTATACGGCGGTATTTATCTTCCGCGTGATGGACAGCTTGATCCTTACACAACCACAACTTCTATGGCCAGGTTCGCAAAAGAACTTGGCGTGGAAATCTATACCAATACACGTGTGACGGGAATTGAACTGTCAGCCAAGGGAGAAGTTCAGCGCGTAATAACAGACAAAGGCGCGATCCGATGCGAGATTGTTATCAATGCGGCTGGACTGTGGGCTCCGCGAATTGCCGCGATGGTGGGCATCAACATCCCAACGACTCCAGTAGATCATCAGCACATTGCGTTGAAGGCTGTGCCCGGACACGAGTTCACACATGACACACCTTGTTTGCGGGACCCTGATAATTTGGTTTACATGCGTCAGGAGCAGGGCGGACTTGTGATCGGCGGTTATGAGCCGACCCCAATCGCGCGCTGGATCGATGGCGTGCCGTGGGAACATGGCAGCTCGACACTGCCATCAAATTTTGATCAATTTGAAATGCTGCTTGAAGGCGCGATCAAACGATTGCCATTTTTGGAGCAAGCGGGAATCATCACGCTCGTTTGTCACCCTGGCGCGTATACACCCGACTGTCAACCCATGCTTGGACCGATGGCCGGTGTGCGCGGATTCTGGATGGCGGCAGGCATGTCGTTGAATGGCTATGGCGGCGCAGGCGGTATGGGCAAACTGATCGCCGAATGGATCATTGATGGCGAAGCGCCGATGGATGTCTATTCCTATCGCGCCACACGTTTTGGAAATTATTATTCCGACCCTGTCTACGCGGCGGAACGAACGAAAGAAAGCGTGAAATATTATTATCGTTTGCGCTTCCCGCATGATGAGCATGAAAATGCGCGGCCTCATCGAGTCAGCCCCGTTCATTATCGTTTGCTGGAACACGGCGCGGTATTTGGCGAAAAATTTGGCTGGGAGCGTGTGAATTATTTCCAGCCTGGCAAACCGTCACGCCGCATGGGCGAAGATCAACGTCAATGGGGCTGGAGCAAACCGCCGTTCTTTGAGCGTATGGGCGTGGAGCATCAAGCCACTCGTGAAAAAGTTACTCTTTTTGATCTGACCTCATTTGGAAAGATCGAAGTAAAAGGCAAAGGCGCATTGCCTCTTTTGCAAAGATTGACCGACAGCGATATCAATAAACCAGTTGGCAGCGCGATCTACACTCAATTCTTGAACACGCGCGGCGGGATCGAATCCGATCTAACCGTTACTCGTTTGGGTGAAGATCATTTCTGGGTCATCACTGGCTCGGGTTTTATAGCCAACGATCTTGCCCGTATTCAAATGCATGTAGATGAAAAAGACGGCGAAGTATCCATTCGTGATATTACACAGGATTATGCCTGTCTCGCTTTGTGGGGACCCAATGCTCGCAAGGTGTTGGAGAAGATCACCAGCGATGATGTTTCGAATGCGGCGCATCCTTACTTAACGACGAAGCTGGTCAACATCAACGGGGCAAGAGTCTACGCCCAGAGAGTTAGCTATGCGGGCGAACTGGGCTGGGAGCTTTATATCCCCAACAACAAAGCCAATATGGTCTGGGACATGCTGATTGAAACAGGCAAGGATTTTGGTCTCGAAGTCGGCGGCTATAAAGTTTTGGATTCCCTGCGCCTTGAAAAAGGATACCGCTATTTCACGACTGATATCACCCCGTCAGAAACTCCCTACGAAGGCGGACTTGGTTTCTGTGTTCATCTTGATAAAGGAGATTTCATCGGGCGCGATGCTTTAATCAAGCAAAAAGCCGAAGGCGTAAAACGCAAACTTTGCACCTTCGTGCTTGCGGATGGCGATGATTTCACACAAATTTACGGCGGTGAAGCGATTTATCACGAGGGCAAAGTTCTTACCCGCGTACGAAGCGGCGGATATGGTTTTACGATCAAGAAGAATATTCTATATGCCTATCTGCCGACCGAATTAGCCAAACAAGGCAATCGCTTCACAGTTGACCTGATAGAGGGCCGGCGCGAAGCGGAAGTGACTGCGTCTGTATTATTTGACTCCAAAGGCGAGAGAGCGCGTGCCTAAAAACTATTAACCGAAGGTACACAAAGGATTAGCGACTTTCCTTTGTGATCTTTTGTGACACTTTGTGGTAAATTCTTAGAATGCCTTCTACTAAACAGACCTCTCCCGCTTACATTGGCTTTGGCATGTTGACTCCTGTCTACATCATGGCCTTGGATAAACTGCCAAAACATAATACTGGCGCGATCGTTCATCAGGTCAGTGAGTATGTATATGATGATGCAGCGATCATTGCCTGCAACCTCCGTCAGTGGGGTATATCCACTGGCATGATCGGCACAGCTGTCGGTGATGACCTGCTCGGGCATTATGTCGCCGATACGCTCGAAGAAATGGGCGTGCAGGGAAAGGTGCGCTTTACGAAGAAGTACAAAACTCCGCTTGAAGTTAATGTTTCAGATAAATTAGGCGCGCGCACATATTTCTGGCAGCGCTCTCCTGAGATTTTAAGCACACTTGATACAGCAGATCTGTCCATGCTGAAAGGCGCGAAACTAATGTACGTGGATTGGTACGACGGCGACCACATCATCCGCGCGATGAATGAAGCCAGGCGGCATAATGTTCCAGTGTTCTTGAATCTTGAACATGGACATAATGACCCTGCGATCATGGAAAAATTTGCCAGCCGTGCCACGATCTGTCAGGCTGTGACCGATGCGGCGCAGATCGGGAAAAAGGCGCCATGCTTTCAGTGGCGAAGAAACTACTCAAGGCAGGCATCAAGACCGCCATCATCACGATGGCAAGTCAGGGGCTGTATGGTGGTGCAGGATGATGAAATTGTCCGCATTTATGCGCCAAAGGTTAAGGCTGTGGATGGCTCAGGCGCAGGCGCGACATTTTCCTCAGGTTTTATTTATGCTTATCTGAAAAAATGGAGTCTGGAAGAATCCGTCCGTTTTGCGATTGCCGCCGCTTCGCTAAAAGTCACGCACTCTGGTTTGAAGATGTTTCCTGTTAAGGATATCAAAGCGCTTGCGTCCACATTGCGGGTTGACCGCATGGTTTATCGCGATAATCGTTTTTTTGAGATCAATAAACTGATATCGCAGGCGCAGGATAGTCCGCTTGTGCAGGAAAGCAAAAAGTTTGCAGAGAAACTTCTGTCCAAGAAGAGACCTCAGCATAGAAGAAAGATCAAGAAGTCGATGGTTGGATAATATTTATAAATAAAAGGATGTGAGCCATGTCATTTGCAGAACTTCTTACTCAGGAACAGGTACAACGTATTCACGATGCCGCGCTGGAGATCCTCGAAGATGTGGGATTGAAAGTCCGCTACGAGCCTGCGCGTGAAATTTTTGCCAAACACGGTTGTCACGTGGATGGTGAGCGCGTCAAATTCCCGCGCGAAGTGGTGGAAAAATATCGCAAGATGATTCCGCCGTCGTTTACCTTTTACGCGCGTGACCCGAAATTCGATAAGACGATCCCGCGGGATAGCCCGATCATCGTCACGGCCAGTTCTGCTCCAGATATTATCGACCCTGTCACAGGTCAGGAAAGACGCGCTGAGTCTGGTGATATCGCGCGGATCGCGCACCTGATCAATGAACTGCCTGGCTACGACGTCTTCTCCATTTCCACTTTGGCAGATGACGCGCCGGCGGATCAATTCACGATCTCGAGGCTGTATCCTGCTCTCAAGTATTGTCTCAAACCGATCAGGGTTACCACCACAGATCACAAAGACACATTGAGCATTATGAAGATGGCGTATATGGTGGCTGGCGGAGAAGCGGCTTATAAGGAACATCCTTTCCTGACCCATCATTATTGCCCGACTGTCTCACCGCTTTCGATGGATAATCTTTCAACTGAAAATGTGATCTATTTTGCCAGAGAAGGATTGCCTGTTTACCCGACCATTGTGCCTAACGCTGGGTTAACTTCACCCATGTCCATGGCGGGGACGCTTGTGCAGGGCAATGCAGAATTCCTTGCCACCGCAACTCTGATGCAAATGGTCAAGGAAGGCACGCCGACGATCTATGCCACGCTTGCCACTGTAGCGGACATGCGGACTGGAGCCTACACCTCCGGTGGAATTGAGTGCGGAATGCTGCACATGGCTTTTGCGCAGATCGCTCATTTTTATAATGTGCCATGCGGCGGATATATTGGATTAACGAATTCCAAGGTGAACGATGCGCAGGCGGGATATGAAACAGGCATGTCTGCGATGGGCGGCATGGACAGCGGCATGGATATGTTCAATATCGGTGGTTTGATCGACGCCCTGAAGACTTTTGATTTTGCCAAGGCTGTCATTGATGATGAAGTCGCGCAAATGATGAAGCGTGTCAAACGCGGCGTGACGTTTAGCGATGAAGACCTGGCTGTGAACTTGATCAAGGAGATCGGTCCTGGCGGTTCATTTATCGTCGCCAAACACACCATCAGCCGCATGAAGACTGAGGCGGTGATGACCAAACTGGCAGATCGCGATGCGCGCACTGCGTGGGTCAAGAAAGGTTCCATGGATATCCATGCGCGCGCGATGAAGAAGGCGAAAGATATTATGAATAACAATACCGCCTCCTTGATCGCGCCTGAAATGGAGGAAAAACTCCGCGCCGAATTTGCGGGTCTGGTCTCAGGTGAGTTGAAGCCGATCGAATAAATTAATCCGGGTTGGGAGTATGTATGTTAAAGTTTTTTAAACGCAAGGAAGATGTATTTCAAAAGTTAATCGAACAGCAGGCTTCAATTACTTATGAAGCATTGAGATTGTTGGTGAAATATTTGGAGACACAGGATCCCAATGTGGCGGAAGAGCTTTCCATGAAGGAAAAAGAAGCGGATGAGGTGCGCCGCATCCTGATCGATGAGTTGAATCGCACCTTTGTCACGCCATTTGACCGCGAGGATATTTTTTCCCTGTCCCGTTCCATCGATGATATTGTGGATTATGCGGATACCACCGTGATGGAGATGGTGATCTTAAAAGTCAAAGCCACCCCCTATATGTTGAGGATGGCAAATTTATTAAAAGATGCCGCCTACGAAATCTGGCACGCAGTTCAGCGCCTTCCCACACATCCAAATGTCGCCACTGACCACGCACAGCGCGCCAAAGCGCTTGAGAATCGCGTGGAAGCTGTCTATCGCGAAGCCGTCGCGGATCTGTTCAGCGGTCCCGAAGACATTCATCACGTGGTGGAGATGCTAAAAATGCGAGAGGTATACCGCCATTTGTCTAATGCGGCAGATCGTGGGGATGAAGCTGCGAATACGATCGCGGATATTGTTGTAAAGAAAACTTAACAGGTTGTTAATGTCTCCTGAACTGATATTTGTTATTATTCTGGCAGTCGTTTTTGATTTCCTTAATGGTGTCCATGATTCCAGCAATATCGTGGCGACCATGATCGCCTCGCGCGCATTCCGCCCGCAAACTGCGCTTGCACTTACGGCAACGGCTGAATTTTTAGGCCCATTTCTGTTTGGCGTGACAGTTGCGAAGACCATTGGCGAAGAAGTTGCGCAAGCCAGCGCCCTTAATTTGGATGTGATCGTTGCCTGCCTGATCGGCGCGATCGTATGGAATCTACTGACCTGGTTCTTTGGGATTCCCAGCAGTTCATCGCACGCGTTGATTGGCGGGATCGTTGGCGCTGTGCTGGCGGGCGCGGGATTTGGCGCCATAAAATTGCAAGGCCTTGGAAAGGTTGTGATTGCCTTGTTCACCTCACCGCTGATCGGATTCGCTGCTGGTTTTCTGATCACACGTCTGATCTATTTTTTGGCGCGCAACGCGACTCCGGATGTCAATTGGTTTTTCAAAAACGGACAGTTTGTCACTGCTTTGGGTATGGCCTTCAGTCATGGGACAAATGACGCTCAGAAAACCATGGGTATCATCACGCTCAGCCTTGTGATCAGCGGGAATATTCCCGGATTCCAAGTCCCTTTCTGGGTGATCATCGTAAGCGCTTCAGCCATTGCACTGGGCACGGCATTGGGAGGCTGGCGGCTGATCCGCACACTTGGCGGGAAGTTTTATAAGATCCGCCCGGTGCATAGTTTTTCAACTCAATTGACTTCGGGTATCGTGATCCTTACCGCGTCGGTATTTGGACTGCCGGTCAGCACATCGCAGGTCGTCAGTTCCGCGATCATCGGTGTTGGGTCTTCAGAGAGGTTAGGGAAAGTCCGCTGGAGCGTCGCCCAGGAAATCGTCACTGCCTGGTTCATTACGATCCCCGCCAGCGCTTTATTTTCCGCAGGTATTTATTGGTTAATCACTTTGCTGAAATGAACCTGTCCTGTGGGAAAAATCACTATGATCAATAAGTTCAAAGTTGAATTGTTTGACTTTGAATATTGATGATGCTACAATATTAACGTTGCATTAACAAGATGGAGGTGTGCAGGAAAAATAATTGACATTGGTTTCATCGTCCAATCAAACAAACAAAAATCATAAGGAGTAGAGAGAGATATGAATAAAAAGTTTGCTTTTCAATTATTTGCTCTGTTCGTGATCGCGTCCATGATGTTATCGGCTTGTGGCGGAGGCGCTGCCCCGGTGGCTGAAGGTGCCGTTGCAAGTGTGCCAGCTGACCTGGTTAAGGCTTGTAAAGACGAAGGAATGTTGTCAATCATTGCAACTCCTGCTTCATGGGCCAACTACGGCGAAATCTTTGAACTGTTCAAGGCAACTACCGGTGTCGAACTCAACTCACTCGACGAGAACGCTGGTTCCGCGGATGAAATTGCCGCAATCGAAGCCAATAAGGGAAATAAAGGCCCTCAAGCTCCCGATATCGTTGATGTCGGTTACGCTTATGGGCAACAAGGCATTGATGGCGGATATTACCAGCCTTACAAAGTCACCACCTGGGACAAGATCCCTGACACCGTTTTAGGCCTGCCTGCCAAGGATCCAAATGGTATGTGGACCGGCGGTTATTACGGCGTGATGGTGCTTGAAGTCAACACTGCTGTTGTAAAGAATGTCCCGCAGAATTGGGCTGACTTGCTCAAACCCGAATATAAGGGTCAGGTTGCCCTCACTGGCGACCCCCGCAGCTCCAACCAGGCTGCCCAGTCTGTTTTCGCGGCTTCCCTCGCGAATGGCGGCTCCTTGGATGATGTCCAGCCTGGTCTTGATTTCTTCAAGCAGGTGAATGAGGCCGGCAACTTTGTGCCTGTGATCGCCAAGGTCGGTACCATTGCCCAAGGCGCAACCCCGATCGTTCTCGCCTGGGACTATAACGCCTTCGGTGACAAGGACTCCCTCGCCGGCAACCCGCCGCTTGAGATCGTTTATCCTTCCCCGACCATCGCCAGCATGTACGTTCAGGCGATCAGCGCGTATGCCCCGCACCCCAACTGCGCCAAAGTCTGGATGGAAATCCTGCACTCTGACGAAGGTCAACTGGCCTGGATGAAGGGATATGCTCACGGTGTCCAACAGGCTGACATGGAAGCCCGTGGTGTCATTCCTGCTGATCTGAAAGCCAAATTGCCCTCCTCCAGCGCTTTCGCTTCGGCCGTTTCCCCCAGCCCGGATCAACTTTCCGCAGCACGTGATGCGATCAAGACCGGTTGGGATTCCACCGTCGGTGTAGAAGTTACAGAATAATCAGGTTGTGACTGTGTCACAAACTACCCTACAGCAGGACGCGCCAAAAGCGCGTCCTGCTCTCCCCAAATTCCCACTGGCATGGCTTGGCGTCATGCCTTTCTTTCTATTTGCCTTTTTGTTCCTCCTATATCCATCCTCTACGATCGTTGTACGCACCTTTTTGGATTCGAAAACAGGGGAATTTACGTTTCGAAATGTTCTAAATCTTATTCAGGATCCCTATGTTTTGGGCGCATATTGGTTGAGCATTAAGATCAGTGTGGTAACTGCTTTGGGCGGGGGCATTTTCGGTTTTCTGCTGGCTTACTCTTCCATTCGCGGTGGTCTTCCGCGCATCATGCGTACCAGCCTGATGACGTTCAGTGGTGTAGCTTCGAACTTTGCGGGCATCCCGCTTGCGTTTGCTTTCATTGCGCTCTTAAGCCCGACCGGTATGTTGACGAATTGGCTGAAATTCACAGGCATCAACATATACGATTATGGGTTTACACTCTATAAGTTTTGGGGTTTAAGCGTTGTGTATATGTATTTCCAATTTCCCCTCATGGTCTTGATCATTGCGCCCGCGATCGATGGATTAAGGCGCGAGTGGATCGAGGCTTCGGAGAATCTTGGCGCAAGTACACTGCAGTACTGGCGCTATGTGGCTTTTCCGATCTTGCTGCCTTCCATCATGGGTTCGATGATCCTGCTCTTTGGTAATTCGTTTGGCGCTTTTGCCACGGCAGTCGCGTTGACTGGAGGTTCATCCATGAACCTGGCAACGATCGTGATCGGTGCGCAATTGCGAGGGGACGTATTGGGAGATCCGGGGTTGGGCTATGCTGTCGCCTTTGGGATGGTGATCGTAATGACCGTGGTAATGACCGTTTATACGATCCTGCAACGAAGAGCAGAAAGGTGGTTGAAATGAAACGCAGCGGTGTGATCTGGTCCTGGTTTTGGATGATTCTTGGCATCCTGTATTTTTTTCTGCCCCTTTTGGCTACCTTCCTTTTTTCATTGCGCGCCGAGCTCGGACACTTGGGATTTAAAGCATACACAAACGTTTTTTCTGACCCGCAATTCCAGATCAAATTCCCCGCCTCGATTTTATGGGCAGTGCTGACCATCATCGTGGCGATCGTGCTTTTTGTGCCCACAGCTTACTGGGTGCGACTTAAAGTGCCGCAGGCCCGTTCCGCGGTGGAGTTGATCACCTTGCTTCCCTTTGTTATCCCGGCCATTGTTTATGTGTTTGGTCTGGTGCGGACATTTAGCCAGCCGCCTTTGTTGATCGTGAACAGCCCGGGCTTGTTGATCGCAGGCTATACGGTCTTATCCATGCCTTATATGTATCGTGCGATTGATACAGGGTTGCGTGCAATTGATGTGCGTACTTTGACCGAAGCCGCACAAAGTCTGGGTGCTGGATGGGGAACGATCCTCTTTCGGGTGATTTTCCCTAATATCCGCGTCTCGATCCTGAGCGGCGCTTTTTTGAGTTTTGCTATTGTCATGGGTGAATATACCTTGGCACAATATCTTGCCAAACCCGCTTTTGCCCCCTATATTGCCCTGTTGATCCAGAACAAGGCTTATGAACCCGCGGCAGCCACGATCATCAGCTTTGCCCTTATTTGGGCTTGCATGGGAATTATTCAATTGATCGGCGGCGGTGAACAGGGGCAGGTCACTGGTGGACATTAATCACACCACTCAAGGAAAATCAATATGACACATTTAAAACTTTCAAATATCTCAAAGGAATATTCCGGGACAACTGTGGTTCAGGATTTCAACCTTGATGTGGAACAGGGCGAGTTCATTTCCTTTCTTGGCCCATCGGGCTGCGGGAAGACAACCACCTTGCGCATGGTGGCAGGATTTGAAACACCGACGACGGGTTCCATCACCATCAATGGTGAGGATATTACGAATAATGCTCCGAACCAGCGCAATGTGGGCATGATCTTTCAGGCATACGCGCTATTCCCAAATATGACCGTTGCGCAGAATATCGGTTTTGGGCTGCGTATCCGCAAAGAATCCGAGACAGTCATCAAGGACCGGGTCGCGGAAATGCTTTCGCTTATCCATCTTGAAAACAAAGCCAATAGCTATCCCTACCAGCTTTCAGGTGGCCAGCAGCAGCGTGTGGCTTTGGCGCGCGCGCTCGCAAATCAACCCCAGGTACTACTGCTCGACGAGCCGCTCTCTGCTTTGGATGCAAAGATCCGTGTCCAGCTTCGTTCCGAGATCCGCGCCATCCAAAAGAAAATGGGAATTACCGCGATCTTTGTTACCCATGATCAGGAGGAAGCGCTTTCCATATCTGACCGAATTGTTGTAATGTATGAAGGCAGGATGGAACAGGTCGGTACGCCGTTTGAAGTTTACAATTTCCCCACGACTCGTTTTGTGGCGAATTTTGTCGGTTCGTTGAATACCGCCGACGCGGAAGTGGTCGACCCTGCGACGGGTTTGGTGAGTATGAACGGCGTCCATTTTGAATCGGCGGAAGGCACAAAGGACAGGCAGAAAGGCGATAAGGTCAAGATCGCGATTCGTCCCGAGCGCTTTAGCTTTGCCTCTGAACAGAGGAAAGCCAATGTGGTTGATTCCACGATAGAAAATATTACGTTCCTGGGCTCGGTTGTCCGTATTCAGGTGAAGATTGGACAAACGAAGTTCAACATGGATACATTCAATAATCCATTCCTGGAGCTTCCGAAGATCGGATCGATGGAGCAGGTCACATGTTCAAGGGAAGCCGTACTTGTGCTTGACGAATAGAGATCGAACAATTACAAAACGGTTCGGGGTCGCGCTGACTCCGAACCGTTTTTATTTGAGGTGAACCATGAGCAGGGTGATACTTATTTTGTCTGACGCTTTACGCTATGATGTGGCTGTTGCCAATATGGGTTTTCTCGGCCATCTGGTGGAGTCAAAACTTACCAGCCTGTATAAAATAATCGGGGAACTGCCCAGCATGTCGCGCCCGATGTACGAGACTATTCATACAGGTGTGCCATCGAGTGCGCATGGGATCGTTGCGAATTCCATCGTGCGGCGTTCGTTCATGCAGAATATTTTTCAGTCTGTTTCAGGCGCGGGAAGGAGTACTGCGGCCGCAGCGTATTACTGGATTTCTGAATTATACAATCGCGCGCCATACGATCGGATTGACGATAAAGAGATAGATGATGGATCTTTAGCCATTCAACATGGCCGCTTTTATACGGAAGATGATTACCCTGATATTGAACTCTTTTCACTGCGGCGCATCTCATCCGCAAATTTTCACCTGATTATTTACTGCTTCACCCCATGGGCATGGATTATCACGGCGAGACCTTTGGTTCTGATTCAAAGGAATATCGCAACCATGCCATTCGTCAGGATATGTGGCTGGCGCCATTAATTCAGGAATGGCTGGAACGTGATTACATCATTTTTGTGACAGGCGACCACGGCATCAACAAGGATGGCGCGCACGGCGGGACCACCTCCGAGCAAAGAGATGTTCCATTGTTCTGCATCCAGCCGAATGTTAAAGGAAGAGGTGATACGGGTCAGGTCGTATCGCATTTGCAGATCGCCCCAACCATCCTCAAATTATTGGATGTCCCAATTCCTGAGACGATGAAACATCCGCCGCTATCCTTCGACTAACGCCTTGACCAGCTCGCGATTAAAATCGGGAATGTCCGCGACCACCCGCCCCCAGACCTGGTTGCCCTCACGAAAGGCAGGTTCATCCGCCCAGACCGCGCCCGCATTGACGAGATCATCCTTGATGCCTATTGACCCTGTGGCGCGTTGACCTTTTTTGATGATGCCGGCTGAGATGGCGGTCGAGCCGCCATGACAGATGATGCCGACAATTTTATTGGCTTGATCTATCTCTCTGACAATGTTTTTTACGCTGTCGTATCTGCGTAATTTATCTGGAGCCCATCCGCCTGGAATGATGATCGCATAAAGTTCACTTGCTTTCAGTGACTCGATCAACGTGTCAGGGGTAAGAGTTAGACCGTTTTTTCCTTTGATAGGTTTCAAATCCAGAGCCGCAGAGAGGACTTGCGCGCCTTCTTCCTGCAAGCGCATCATGGGCACAACCACTTCGCGTCCCATCACTTGACGTTTCATGTGAGCGTCCGCGTTATCTTCGCCCGTGTCATTATGGCGGTATTGACTTACTGGTTCATGGGGTGCGAGTTTTTCCAGCCATCTTTCATAATCATGGTGCAGACCGCTCTCGTCATCGTTGATAAAGACCGAAGCGGTGATGTGCATGGCGTTCACAAGTCCGTCACAATTACCACTTTGAGATTTCACCAAACCTCAGCTTGCTCCTATCAAAACCGAATTCCCATGCATAATGCTCGTAAAACAGGAATACAGATAGATATATTAAATCGTGTCTCCCTGGCTTATGCAAGGGAGATTTTTCATTCTCCGATGATCTTGATTAGAACGCGCTTGCGACGTCGTCCATCGAATTCACCATAGAAAATCTGCTCCCAAGGACCAAAATCCAGTTTACCATCTGTAATGGCAATGACTACCTCGCGACCCATGATTTGGCGTTTGAGATGAGCATCTGCATTATCTTCACCGGTTTGGTTATGCTTGTATTGACTTGTTGGTTCATGGGGGGCAAGTTTCTCCAGCCAGTTTTCATAGTCTTGATGGAGCCCCGATTCATCATCGTTGATGAAAACAGAAGCGGTTATATGCATCGCGGAAATCAGAGAAAGGCCTTCCATAATTCCACTCTCTTGGAGGCAGGCCTCTACTTGAGGGTAATGTTTATTAAGCCAAGACGGGTGGAAATGTTAAACCAGAGTTCTTTTCGGAAGGATTTCATAGCTATCTCATAATATAGATTTTGTTGTCTATAAAGATTTTACTTTACTCTCAGATATTGAGATAGTTGAATATTAACTGAAACTAATATTGTTCGGCTAACAAACTCTGAATGGCATCTTCGGTCTCGCTATAATTTCCTTCGCCAATATGGATATAACGAAGATGTCCATTTTATCTATTAGATACAACGTGGGCCAATAACGGTTTTGTAAGCCTTCCATGTTGCGCCGTCGTTATCCTGCGCGACGGCATATTTGATTCCATTTTCGGAAACAGCGGCTTGCAGGTTGGTGAGGTCTTCTTCAAATGAAAACTCGGGGTAATGATTGCCGATGATGACAAGTCCCTGGTCGCGATATTTTTCATCCCATTCCTTCAACGAAGGAATCACATGTTGGCAATTAATTCAGCCAAAGGTCCACATGTCGATGGCGACGACTTTGCCGCGCAAATCTGCGAGGCGCAAGGGGGCGTCCACATTCAGCCAGGTCTCATTTGTCAGTTCGGGAGCAGGCCCCAGGTCAGGTAGTGAGGCGATAGATGATGATGTTGGTTTCGTCACAGTTTCATTTCCTGACACGGCTGTCACGCAAGCGGTCAATCCAAAGATCAATACAGGCAACCATAATCGTTTCATGTGTAATCTCCTTGATGTCCCATTCTAGGAAAAATTTTCTTACGAAATGATTACGCAGGGCTAAGAGTTTTGTTAAGGAAGGGTAAACGTAAATCGACTACCGCGCCCCGCTTCACTCTGAACTTTGATCTCGCCACCATGCGCCTGTACAATGCCGCGTGAGATCGCAAGCCCTAGTCCTGCGCCGCCTGTGGAACGGCTGCGGATTTTTCGCCGCGATAAAAACTTTCGAATACGTGCGGAAGATCTTCCGGCACGGATGCCTTCGCCAGTGTCAGACACACATACCTCCACCCCAGAAGCTGTTCGCCGCGCACGAACTTTTACAAGCCCTTCGGCTGGCGTATGCCGCAACGCATTGCCAACTAAATTATTTAGCACGCGCCCGATACGCTGCGTATCCATCATCACCGGATCAACATTGGGTCAACGCTGCCTTCGAGTTTCACTCCCTGACGCAACGCCAGTTCGGAAAAAGATTCGAGCGTATCTGAGATCAAGTCTGATAAGGATGATTCTGCGCGGTCAAGCGGAATTCCGCCAGTATCCAACTGCGCCATTTGAAAAGATCATCGATCAAAACAGAAAGCGAACGCACATCACGCTTAGCCGTGCCTAAATAGCGCTTGACCGTTTGAGGGTCATCCACAACGCCGTCTTCCAATGCCTCGAGAATCGCACGCATGGAAGCAAGCGGGGTTTGCAGGTCATGCCCAACCCAGGCGATCAGATCTGCGCGCAATTGCTCCAGCTCGCGCTGTTTGGCATCCACCGCTTCGAGCTGTTCCGCCATTTGGTTAAAAGTATTTGCAAGCGCGGCAACTTCATCACGTCCGCTAATAGGGACGCGTGTTTTTAGGTTCACCTTTGCCAGTTTTCCGCCGCATCCTTAAGTAAATATATTCGGCTTATAACAGTGCTGGATAGAAAATATCCCAGCACCATTGCCATGCCGCTTGCAAAATAAGCAGAACAATGGCAAGCAAAGATCATGCTCGCTGACAAACATCATTTGCGCAGAAAACCAAACATTGAAAAAAAAGTCAGCAGGCTTGAAAGCGCATATCCGCCCAGCAAAGACCAGCGCAAGGTCGGCGAAAGAGTCATCCAGCCAAGGCGGTACGCAATATAGCCCGCCGCCACCGAAACAAGCGCGGTAACGCCAAGGAACGTTGCCATTAAACCAAGTTCGCCCAATGGCGGCGACATCAGCATTTTGAAAACGCCAAGCGAAAGCGCGGTGGTGAGCAAGACTGCCCAAACAAAACGGGTGATCAAAGGGATGCGATCAAATAAATTTTTCACGGTTCAAATTTATATCCCACTCCCCAAACGGTAATAATATGTTTCGGCGAGGAGGCGTCGCTTTCAATTTTTTCGCGCAAGCGGCGTATATGCACCGTTACAGTGCCGGGGTCAATGTAATCTGCACGCCCCCAGATCCGCTCCAATAATTGATTCCGCGTAAACACCTGTTTTGGATGACGTGCCAGAATATAAAAAGTATCGAACTCTTTGGCGGTCAATTCGATACTTGATTTGTTTACCATTACAATGTGTGTACGAGGATCAATTGAAATTGTTGGAAAGGATAACGCCCGCTCAGACTCTGCCTCGGCCTGCTCCCGTCCAATGCGCCTTAAAACCGCCCGCACACGGCTCACCAACTCCTGGGGACTGAACGGCTTGACCAATAATCATCCGCGCCCATTTCAAGCCCAGCGATCCGATCAATCTCCTCGCGCCGCGCAGTGACCATGATGATCGGCACATTACTATGGTCACGCAGCCAGCGTGAGGGAAAGACCGTCTATTTCAGGAAGCATGAGATCCATTACCACCAGGTCTGGGATCTTTTTTCAAGCATGGACATGGCTTGCCTGCCGTCTTTGCGGTTTGTACCTGAAAACTGCGCGACTTAAATACAACCCTACTACTTCTGCAATGCTGGGCTCATCTTCCACAATGAGAATATTTTTTTCACTCATGATCGATATGATACTTGATTATCGAAGCGGGAAGATATTAACAAAAACCTTACGTTCTATCCAAATTGATTAACTCCTTTCGTAAGGGTTTGACACTCTTTTTGTAATGACCTCGATAACCTTGTGCCATCGTAACGGATCAAAGGAGAAGATGAAAAACAAAACAAGTACTTTCTCAACATGGACTTTGATGGCTTTTCTCGGTCAAGGCTTGCGCCGGGAGCCTACACCCGACTGGCATACATTATGGAGAAGGGAAGTGCCGACTGCCGAAGCAATGATGGATAAAGCGACCCCAACCGCTGATGCCATGATGAGCAAGGAAACCCCAACCGCAGACGCGATGATGGACAAAGAAACGCCCACCGCAGATGCGATGATGAGCAAGGAAGCCCCAGCCTGGTACTCTGCATCTCTCACTAATGCAAGCACGGGACAGGCTTTCACGATTAATCAGATTTCAAAGGCAAGGTTGTGCTGGTAGAAAACCCTGGCGATGTGGGTGTTCCAACTGCAAAAACAACAGGACAGGCCAAGGTTTGCATGACTTGTTTGGCGAACGGGATGACTTATCAGCCTTGGGTTTGGATATCGAGAACGAAAACGCTGGTCAGACCTCAAAGGCGATATGTGAGAGTAATGGTTTGACTGGATGCGTATGCAGTAGCCATGTATGATATTGCATTATGATCTTCAAAACATTATGGCGACCAGTTCCTGAATCCGCCATCCACGCCCCGGTTGGTCATTGATCAAAGGCGAAGCGCATCCACTGCCGTTTGGCATCAAAAGCGCGGATGAACTGTTGAAATCGCGCCCAACCCTTCCTCGATGAAGGGATGGGAGTGCCGTCTGGTGTGTCCTGAAGGGTGGATATTAAAAACGGAACACGCAAACACGCAATAAGTCCAAAGCTGAAACACACTCAAAGGATAACTATGGAAACCATCATCACATCTTTTAACCATCGGATTGTTTGCCACCACTAGCCCCTGGCAGTTGCCTTTTGTACCTCCTGGCTTTCTTGCCCATATCAGCGGCGGCGATGGTGGATGGCTTGCAGGAAAACCAGCCGTTATTTTCTTGGTTTTTTGTGCTGGCAGGTGCGTATGACCATGATGCTTGCACTCTGGTGGAACTATCGCTCTTCCGATTTCAGTCGGGAAGGCGCTTTCATTTCTCATTCCAATTGAGACGCGATCATCATCATTTTTGGGATCTGTTGTTGTTCAACTGTTAATCCATTCAAAATTTGTCGCAGGTGTAATCCCATTTTTGTCCCACCCATTTGTAAATGCCTTCGTGTAACGGCATGCTAGATAAGCGGACTGATCGCTCTGCCCTGCTCAGGTCAGTTGGTGGTGAGGATCTTGCTTTGTCGCTGACCGTGGTGATGCGCTGGGAAATTAAACGTATTCTTTTGGTTTTGAATGGGGTTTGGGATCCCGCTTTAAGTGCTGTCTTTTCTCTCAGGCGCGTCGCAGCCTGAATCACACGCCAGTTTGCCATGCGCGTGCGTTTGATCAACTTCGTAAGCGGGTTTATTATTGTTGGGCGTGGGAATTTACGATATCATCGTCAATTGGGAATTGATCAAAGTCTTTCTGGCTGATCAAGTTTGTTG
>NZ_JADJSO010000069.1:0-32618 GCF_016711665.1 Candidatus Villigracilis saccharophilus | reverse complement strand
TGGCTGGAGCAAAGGGAGTTTTGGAGCGTACTCATGGCGGGGCGATCTTAAGTCAGCGCGTGATTTTTGAGCAGGCGTATCAACAGCGCACTGGCATTATCCTGAAGAAAAAAACGCGTTGGTGAACTTGCCGCACTCTCACACAGTCGAAGAGGGTGATATTTTTTATTAACAGCGGTACGACAGCGACGCAGGTGGCACAGCATATCAGGCGCGATTAAGCATTACGATCTTACGAATAATGTGAATGCTGCATTGGAAATCGGCGGCGGGCTTTCTCTATTATTTGGCCCGGGAAGCGAGTTCAATCACGATCCAACTTTCTCTGTCAGGCCGCTTCGCTGGACAATTGAATCTGGTCTTTGCCAATAAGGTGATTCTTGGCTAGACGGAATCTCCTTAAAACACGGCTTGCCGTTCCAACCAATGCCGAAAGCGGAAGTGGTGCGCCAGCATGATCGATCACCAGGGTAAGTCATCATTGTGGCTGATCATAGCAAGTGGGCGCGGTATCCAATTTCCCTGGCGAATATTGATGAAATAGGAACAAACTCGTTACCGACGAAGGATTTGGCCGCATCGGCCGTTGAAGACTTCAAGAAAAATCCATCGAAACACGATAGCAAACAATCCGAATATAATTACATAAAACAAATCCCTCATAAAACCGGTGAACCTCATGAAAGATCAAGCACAGATCGTGATCATAGGCAGCGGCATTTATGGAGCCAATATTGCATATCATCTTGCAAAGTACGGACCGAGGATGTTGTGATCTTGGAGAAGGGGGGGAATTGCTAGCGACGAGTCGTCTCACGCGGCGGGACTTGTCGACCCAGTTTGCCACGTCACGAGCCATGTTGAAATTCCGTATGTACAGCACGGAGTTGTACAGCGAGTTGGGTCTGTTCGATCATGTCGGCGGTTTGCGTGTCGCGTCGACAGGAACAACTCAAAGAGTTGGAAGAAGCGTCGAAGTGCTCGCAAGAGCTTGGGCTTGGAATGCGAAGTCATTTCTCCTGCTGAAGCTCTTAAGGTCATGCCGCAGATTTCAGAAAGATCTATACGGCGGTATTTATCTTCCGCGTGATGGTCAACTTGATCCTACACAACCACAACTCCATGGCCAGTTTTGCAAAAAGAACTCGTCGTGGAAATCTATACCAATACCCGTGTGACGGGATTGGAAATGTCACGCCAAGGGAGAAGTTCAGCGCGTAGTAACAGATAAAGGCGATCCGATGCGAGATCGTCATCAGCGCCGGCTGGACTGTGGGCTCCGCATCGCCGCGATGGTGGGAATCAACATCCCGACGACTCCTGTAGATCATCAACATATTGCGTTGAAAGCTGTGCCCGGGCACGAGTTCACTCATGACACACCCTGTCTGCGCGACCCTGATAATTTGGTTTACATGCGTCAGGAGCAGGGCGGACTTGTGATCGGCGGTTATGAGCCGACCCCAATCGCGCGCTGGATCGATGGCGTGCCGTGGGAACATGGGAGTTCAACCCTTCCTTCGAATTTTGATCAATTTGAAATGCTGCTTGAAGGCGCGATCAAACGATTGCCATTTTTGGAGCAAGCGGGAATCATCACGCTTGTTTGTCACCCTGGCGCGTATACACCCGACTGTCAACCTATGCTTGGACCGATGGCCGGTGTGCGCGGATTCTGGATGGCGGCAGGCATGTCGTTGAATGGCTATGGCGGCGCAGGTGGTATGGGCAAGCTCATTGCCGAGTGGATCATTGATGGTGAAGCGCCGATGGATGTCTATTCCTATCGTGCCACACGTTTTGGAAATTATTATTCCGACCCTGTCTACGCGGCGGAACGAACGAAAGAAAGTGTGAAATACTATTATCGTTTGCGCTTCCCGCATGATGAGCATGAAAACGCGCGGCCTCATCGAGTCAGCCCCGTTCACTATCGTTTGCTGGAACATGGTGCGGTATTTGGTGAAAAATTTGGATGGGAGCGTGTGAATTATTTCCAGCCCGGCAAACCGTCACGCCGCATGGGTGAAGATCAACGTCAATGGGGCTGGAGCAAACCGCCGTTCTTTGAACGCATGGGCGAAGAGCATAAAGCCACTCGTGAAAAAGTTACTCTTTTTGATCTGACCTCATTTGGAAAGATCGAAGTAAAAGGCAAAGGCGCATTACCTCTCCTGCAAAAGCTGACCGACAGTGATATCAATAAACCAATTGGCAGTGCAATCTACACTCAATTCTTGAACACGCGCGGCGGGATCCGAATCCGATCTGACCGTTACGCGTTTGGGAGAAGATGTTTCTGGGTCATCACTGGCTCGAGTTTTATAGCCAACGATCTTGCCCGTATTCAAATGCATGTAGATGAAAAGACGGCGAAGTATCCATTCGTGATATTACACAGGAGTATGCCTGTCTCGCTCTGTGGGGACCGAATGCTCGCAAGGTGTTGGAGAAGATCACCAGCGATGAAGTTTCGAATGCGGCGCATCCTTACTTAACGACCAAGTTGGTCAATATCAACGGTGCAAGAGTCTACGCTCAAAGAGTTAGCTATGCGGGCGAACTTGGCTGGGAGCTTTATATCCCCAACAACAAAGCCAATATGGTCTGGGACATGCTGATTGAAACAGGCAAAGATTTTGGTCTCGAGGTCGGTGGCTATAAAGTTTTGGATTCTCTGCGCCTTGAAAAGGGTATCGCTATTTCACAACTGATATCACTCCGTCAGAGACGCCTACGAAGGCGGGCTTGGTTTCTGTGTTCATCTTGATAAAGGGAGATTTCATCGGGCGCGATGCTTTAATCAAGCAAAAAGCCGAAGGCATAAAACGCAAACTTTGTACCTTCGTTCTTATAGACGGCGATGACTTTACACAAATTTATGGCGGCGAAGCGGTTTATCACGAAGGCAAAGTCCTAACCCGTGTACGTAGCGGTGGATATGGTTTTACGATCAAGAAGAATATTCTGTATGCCTATTTGCCGACCGAATTAGCCAAACAAGGCAATCGCTTCACTGTTGACCTGATAGAGGGACGGCGCGAAGCGGAAGTGACCGCGTCTGTGTTATTCGACTCCAAAGGCGAGCGAGCGCGTGCTTAATTCAATTAACACAAAAGGACAGGGCGTAAAGCAAAGTACAAAAGGTTTCTTCCTTTGTGACACTTTGTGGTGAATTCTTATAATGGCATCTATTAAACAAACTTCCCCCGCTTACATTGGCTTTGGCATGTTGACTCCCGTCTATATCATGGCGTTGGATAGACTGCCCAAGCACAACACCGGCGCCCTCGTTCATCAGGTGAGCGAATACGTATACGACGACGCCGCGATCATTGCCTGCAATCTGCGTCAATGGGGCGTATCGACCGGCATGATCGGTACTGCGGTCGGTGAGGATCTTCTTGGTCATCATGTTGCCGACACATTGGCGAAAATGGGTGTACAGGGTGCGGTGCGTTTTACGAAGAAATATAAAACGCCGCTTGAGGTAAATGTTTCAGATAAAGGACCGGTGCGCGCACCTATTTCTGGCAGCGCTCGCCTGAGATCTTAAGCACGCTCGACACGGCCGACATGTCCATGCTGAAAGGCGCGAAATTATTATATGTCGATTGGTATGACGGCGATCACATTATCCGCGCAATGAACGAAGCCAGACGGCATAATGTGCCTGTCTATCTCAATCTTGAGTTTGGGCATAACGATCCCGCCATCATGGAAAAATTCGCCAGCCGTGCCACGATCTGTCAGGCTGTGACCGATGCCGCGCAGATCGGAAAAAAAGGCGCCATGCTTTCTGTGGCCAAGAAATTGCTTAAGGCTGGTATCAAGACCGCGATCATCACCATGGCGAGTCAGGGTTGCATGGTGGTGCAGGATGATGAGATCGTGCGCATCTACGCCCCCAAGGTCAAGGCGGTGGATGGTTCAGGAGCAGGGGCGACATTTTCCTCGGGGTATATCTATGCTTATCTCAAAGGCTGGAGTCTGGAAGAGTCCATTCGTTTTGCGATTGCCGCCGCGTCTTTAAAAGTCACACGCTCCGGCTTGAAGATGTTCCCGGTAAAAGAGATCAAGGCGCTGGCTAATACATTGCGCGTTGAACGCATGGTGTATCGTGATAATCGCTTCTATGAGATCAATAAGTTGATCTCGCAGGCGCAGGATAGTCCGCTTATGCAGGGAAGTAAAAAATTTGCAGAAAGACTTTTGTCAAAGAAGAAATCTCAACAGAAGAGCAAGATCAAGAAGTCATTGGTTGGATAATATTTATAAATAAAAGGATGTGAGCCATGTCATTTGCAGAACTTCTTACCCAGGAACAAGTACAACGTATTCACGATGCCGCATTGGAGATCCTGGAAGATGTGGGATTGAAAGTCCGCTACGAACCTGCGCGTGAAATTTTTGCCAAACACGGTTGTCACGTGGATGGTGAGCGCGTCAAATTCCCGCGCGAAGTGGTGGAAAAATATCGCAGGATGATTCCGCCGTCGTTTACCTTTTACGCGCGTGACCCGAAATTTGACAAGACGATTCCGCAGGATAGCCCAATCATCGTCACGGCTAGTTCTGCTCCAGATATTATCGACCCTGTCACAGGTCAGGAAAGACGCGCTGATTCTGCTGATATCGCGCGCATCGCCCACCTAATCAATGAACTGCCCGGCTACGACGTCTTCTCCATTTCCACTCTGGCAGATGACGCGCCTGCGGATCAATTCACAATCTCGAGGCTGTATCCTGCTCTCAAGTATTGTCTCAAACCGATCCGAGTCACCACCACAGATCACAAAGACACATTGAGCATTATGAAGATGGCGTATATGGTCGCAGGTGGGGAGGCGGCTTATAAGGAACATCCTTTCCTGACCCATCATTATTGCCCGACTGTGTCACCACTTTCGATGGATAATCTTTCAACTGAAAATGTGATCTATTTTGCCAGAGAGGGATTGCCTGTTTACCCGACCATTGTGCCTAATGCTGGGTTAACTTCACCCATGTCCATGGCGGGGACGCTTGTGCAGGGCAATGCGGAATTCCTTGCCACCGCAACTCTGATGCAAATGGTCAAGGAAGGCACGCCGACGATCTATGCCACGCTCGCCACGGTAGCGGATATGCGGACCGGCGCCTATACTTCCGGTGGAATTGAGTGCGGCATGCTGCACATGGCTTTTGCACAGATCGCTCATTTTTATAATGTGCCATGCGGCGGATATATTGGATTGACGAATTCCAAGGTGAACGATGCGCAGGCGGGATATGAAACGGGCATGTCTGCAATGGGCGGCATGGACAGCGGCATGGATATGTTCAATATCGGTGGTTTGATCGACGCACTGAAGACATTCGATTTTGCCAAGGCTGTTATTGACGACGAAGTCGCTCAAATGATGAAGCGTGTCAAACGCGGTGTGTCGTTTAGCGATGAAGACCTGGCTGTGAACTTGATCAAAGAGATCGGTCCCGGTGGTTCATTTATTGTCGCCAAACACACCATTAGCCGCATGAAAACTGAAGCCGTGATGACCAAGCTGGCAGACCGTGACGCGCGCACTGCCTGGGTCAAGAAAGGTTCGATGGATATTCAAGCGCGCGCGATGAAGAAGGCGAAAGATATTATGAACAACAATACCGCCTCCCTGATCGCCCCTGAGATGGAGGAAAAACTCCGCGCCGAATTTGCGGGGCTGGTGTCCGGTGAGTTGACACCGATCGAATAAATTAAGTTTGGGTTGGGAGTATGAATGTTAAAGTTTTTTAAACGCAAGGAAGATGTATTTCAAAAATTAATCGAACAGCAGGCTTCAATTACTTATGAAGCCTTGAGATCGCTGGTGAAATATTTGGAGACGCAGGATCCCAATGTGGCGGAAGAGCTTTCCATGAAGGAAAAAGAAGCGGATGAAGTGCGCCGCATCCTGATCGATGAGTTGAATCGCACCTTTGTCACCCCATTTGACCGTGAGGATATTTTTTCCCTGTCCCGTTCCATTGATGATATTGTGGATTATGCGGATACCACCGTGATGGAAATGGTGATCTTAAAAGTCAAAGCCACGCCTTATATGTTGAGGATGGCAAATTTATTGAAAGATGCCGCCTACGAAATCTGGCACGCGGTTCAGCGCCTGCCCACTCATCCAAATGTAGCCACCGACCATGCACAGCGCGCCAAGGCGCTTGAGAATCGCGTGGAGGCTGTTTATCGTGAAGCCGTTGCCGACCTGTTCAGCGGCCCTGAAGATATTCATCATGTGGTGGAGATGCTAAAAATGCGAGAGGTATACCGTCATTTGTCTAATGCGGCAGATCGTGGGGATGAAGCTGCGAATACGATCGCAGATATTGTTGTGAAGAAAACTTAACAGGTTGTTAATGTCTCCTGAACTGATATTTGTTATTATTCTGGCAGTCGTTTTTGATTTCCTGAACGGTGTCCACGATTCAAGCAATATTGTGGCGACCATGATCGCCTCTCGTGCATTTCGCCCGCAGACTGCGCTGGCACTTACGGCAACGGCTGAATTTTTAGGCCCATTTCTGTTTGGCGTGACGGTTGCGAAGACCATTGGCGAAGAAGTTGCGCAAGCCAGCGCCCTTAATTTGGATGTGATCGTTGCCTGCCTGATCGGCGCGATCGTATGGAATCTACTGACCTGGTTCTTTGGGATCCCCAGCAGTTCATCGCATGCCTTGATCGGCGGGATCGTTGGCGCTGTGCTGGCTGGCGCAGGATTTGACGCCATAAAATTGCAAGGCCTTGGAAAGGTTGTGATTGCCTTATTTACTTCACCGCTGATCGGATTTGCCGCGGGTTTTCTGATCACACGTCTGATCTATTTTTTGGCGCGCAATGCGACCCCGGAGGTCAATTGGTTTTTTAAAAACGGACAGTTTGTCACTGCTTTGGGTATGGCCTTCAGTCATGGGACAAATGACGCTCAGAAAACCATGGGCATCATCACTCTCAGCCTTGTGATCAGCGGGAATATCTCCGGATTCCAAGTCCCTTTCTGGGTGATCGTCGTAAGCGCTTCAGCCATTGCACTAGGCACGGCATTGGGCGGCTGGCGGCTGATCCGAACGCTTGGCGGGAAGTTTTATAAGATCCGCCCAGTACATAGTTTTTCAACTCAATTAACTTCAGGTATCGTGATCCTTACCGCGTCGGTCTTTGGACTGCCTGTTAGCACGTCGCAGGTCGTCAGTTCCGCGATCATCGGGGTGGGATCTTCTGAGAGGTTTGGGAAAGTCCGCTGGAGCGTCGCCCAGGAAATCGTCACTGCCTGGTTCATTACGATCCCCGCTAGCGCTTTATTTTCCGCAGGTATTTATTGGTTAATCACTTTGCTGAAATGAACCTGTCCTGTGGGAAATATCACTATGCTCAATAAGCTCAAAGTTGAATTGTTTGACTTTGAATATTGATGATGCTACAATATTAACGTTGTATTAACAAGATGGAGGTGTGCAGGAAAAATAATTGACATTGGTTTCATCTGTCCAATCCAACAAACAAAAATCATAAGGAGTAGAGAGAGATATGAATAAAAAAGTTTGCTTTTCAATTATTTGCTCTGTTCGTGATCGCGTCCATGATGTTATCGGCTTGTGGCGGAGGCGCTGCCCCGGTGGCTGAAGGTGCCGTTGCAAGTGTGCCAGCTGACCTGGTTAAGGCTTGTAAAGATGAAGGAATGTTGTCAATCATTGCAACTCCTGCTTCATGGGCTAACTACGGCGAAATCTTTGAACTGTTCAAGGCAACTACCGTGTCGAACTCAACTCACTCGACGAGAACGCTGGTTCCGCGGATGAAATTGCCGCAATCGAAGCCAATAAAGGAAATAAAGGCCCTCAAGCTCCCGATATCGTTGATGTCGGTTACGCTTATGGGCAACAAGGCATTGATGGCGGATATTACCAGCCTTACAAAGTCTCAACCTGGGACAAGATCCCTGAAACCGTTTTAGGCCTGCCTGCCAAGGACCCAAATGGTCTGTGGACCGGCGGTTATTACGGCGTGATGGTGCTTGAAGTCAACACTGCTGTTGTAAAGAATGTCCCGCAGAATTGGGCTGACTTGCTCAAACCCGAATATAAGGGTCAGGTTGCCCTCACTGGCGATCCCCGCAGCTCCAACCAGGCTGCCCAGTCTGTTTTCGCGGCTTCCCTGGCGAATGGCGGTTCTTTGGATGATGTCCAGCCTGGTCTTGATTTCTTCAAGCAGGTAAATGATGCTGGCAACTTTGTGCCTGTGATCGCCAAGGTCGGTACCATTGCCCAAGGTGCGACCCCGATCGTTCTCGCCTGGGACTATAACGCCTTCGGTGACAAGGACTCCCTCGCCGGCAACCCGCCGCTTGAGATCGTTTATCCTTCCCCCGACCATCGCCAGCATGTACGTTCAGGCGATCAGCGCGTATGCCCCGCACCCCAACTGCGCCAAAGTCTGGATGGAAATCCTGCACTCTGACGAAGGTCAACTGGCCTGGATGAAGGGATATGCTCACGGCGTTCAACAGGCTGACATGGAAGCCCGTGGTGTCATTCCTGCTGAACTGAAAGCCAAGCTGCCCTCCTCCAGCGCTTTCGCTTCCGCTGTTTCCCCCAGCCCGGATCAACTTTCCGCTGCACGTGATGCGATCAAGACCGGTTGGGATTCCACCGTCGGTGTAGAAGTTACAGAATAATCAGGTTGTGACTGTGTCACAAACTACCCTACAGGACGCGCCAAAAGCGCGTCCTGCTCTCCCAATTTCCACTGGCATGGCTTGGCGTCATGCCTTTCTTTCTATTTGCCTTTTTGTTCCTCCTATATCCATCCTCTACGATCGTTGTACGCACCTTTTGGGATTCGAAAACAGGGGAATTTACGTTTCGAAATGTTCTAAATCTTATTCAGGATCCCTATGTTTTGGGCGCATATTGGTTGAGCATTAAGATCAGTGTGGTAACTGCTTTGGGCGGGGGCATTTTCGGTTTTCTGCTGGCTTACTCTTCGATTCGCGGTGGTCTTCCGCGCATCATGCGTTCCAGCCTGATGACGTTCAGTGGTGTAGCTTCGAACTTTGCGGGCATCCCGCTTGCGTTTGCTTTCATTGCGCTCTTAAGCCCGACCGGTATGTTGACGAATTGGCTGAAATTCACAGGCATCAACATATATGATTATGGGTTTACACTCTATAAGTTTTGGGGTTTAAGTGTTGTGTATATGTATTTCCAATTTCCCCTCATGGTCTTGATCATTGCGCCCGCGATCGATGGATTAAGGCGTGAGTGGATCGAGGCTTCGGAGAATCTTGGCGCAAGCACGTTTCAATACTGGCGCTATGTGGCTTTTCCGATCCTGCTGCCTTCCATCATGGGTTCGATGATTCTGCTCTTTGGCAACTCGTTTGGCGCTTTTGCCACGGCAGTCGCGTTGACGGGCGGCTCTTCCATGAACCTGGCAACGATCGTGATCGGTGCACAGTTGCGAGGGGATGTATTGGGAGATCCTGGGTTTGGGCTACGCCGTCGCCTTTGGTATGGTGATCGTGATGACCGTGGTAATGACTGTTTATACGGTCCTGCAACGAAGAGCAGAAAGGTGGTTGAAATGAAACGCAGCGGTGTGATCTGGTCCTGGTTTTGGATGATCCTTGGCATCCTGTATTTTTTTCTGCCCCTTTTGGCTACATTCCTTTTTTCATTGCGTGCCGAGCTTGGGCATTTGGGATTTAAAGCATACACAAACGTTTTCTCTGACCCGCAATTCCAGATCAAATTCCCCGCTTCGATTTTATGGGCAGTGCTCACCATCATCGTGGCGATCGTGCTTTTTGTGCCAACAGCTTACTGGGTGCGCCTTAAAGTTCCGCAGGCCCGTTCTGCGGTGGAGTTAATCACTTTGCTTCCCTTCGTTATCCCAGCCATTGTTTATGTGTTTGGTCTGGTGCGGACATTCAGCCAGCCGCCTTTGTTGATCGTGAACAGCCCGGGCTTGTTGATCGCAGGCTATACGGTCTTATCCATGCCTTATATGTATCGCGCCATTGACACGGGGCTGCGCGCCATTGATGTGCGTACCTTGACCGAAGCCGCGCAAAGTCTGGGTGCCGGGTGGGGAACGATCCTCTTTCGTGTGATCTTCCCAAATATCCGCGTCTCGATCTTGAGCGGCGCGTTCCTGAGTTTCGCGATCGTCATGGGTGAATATACCCTGGCGCAATATCTTGCCAAACCCGCTTTTGCTCCCTACATTGCTCTGTTGATCCAGAACAAGGCTTATGAACCCGCGGCAGCCACGATCATCAGCTTTGCCCTTATATGGGCTTGCATGGGAATTATTCAATTGATCGGCGGCGGTGAACAGGGGCAGGTCACTGGTGGACATTAATTACACCACTCAAGGAAAATCAATATGACACATTTAAAACTTTCAAATATTTCCAAAGAATATTCCGGGACAACTGTAGTTCAGGATTTCAACCTTGATGTGGAACAGGGCGAGTTCATTTCCTTTCTTGGGCCTTCGGGCTGCGGGAAGACAACCACCTTGCGCATGGTGGCAGGATTTGAAACGCCGACTACAGGCACCATTACGATCAATGGTGAGGATATTACGAACAATGCTCCAAACCAACGCAATGTGGGCATGATATTTCAGGCATACGCGTTATTCCCAAATATGACCGTTGCGCAGAATATCGGCTTTGGGCTGCGTATCCGCAAAGAATCAGAGGCGGTCATCAAGGATCGGGTTGCGGAAATGCTTTCCCTGATCCATCTTGAGAACAAAGCCAATAGTTATCCCTACCAGCTTTCAGGCGGGCAACAGCAGCGTGTGGCTTTGGCGCGCGCGCTGGCAAATCAACCGCAGGTGCTGCTGCTCGATGAGCCGCTCTCTGCTTTGGATGCAAAGATCCGTGTCCAGCTCCGTTCCGAGATCCGCGCCATCCAAAAGAAAATGGGAATCACTGCGATCTTTGTTACCCACGATCAAGAGGAAGCGCTTTCCATATCCGACCGAATTGTTGTGATGTATGAAGGCAGGATGGAACAGGTCGGTACGCCGTTCGAGATTTATAATTTTCCCACAACCCGTTTTGTGGCGAATTTTGTCGGTTCGTTGAACACCGCCGACGCGGAGGTGGTTGACCCTGCGACGGGTTTGGTGAGTATGAATGGCGTCCATTTTGAATCGGCGGAAGGCACAAAGGGCAGGCAGAAGGCGATAAGGTCAAGATCGCGATCCGTCCCGAGCGCTTTAGCTTTGCCTCTGAACAGAGGAAAGCCAATGTGGTTGATTCCACGATAGAAAATATTACGTTCCTGGGCTCCGTTGTCCGTATTCAGGTGAAAATTGGACAAACGAAGTTCAACATGGATACATTCAATAATCCGTTCCTGGAGCTTCCGAAGATCGGATCGAAGGAGCAGGTCACATGTTCAAGGGAAGCCGTACTTGTGCTTGACGAATAGAGGTCGAACAATTACAAAACGGTTCGGGGTCGCGCTAACTCCGAACCGTTTTTATTTGAGGTGAACCATGAGCAGGGTGATACTTATTTTGTCTGACGCTTTACGCTATGATGTGGCTGTTGCCAATATGGGTTTTCTCGGCCATCTGGTGGAGTCAAAACTTGCCAGCCTGTATAAAATAATTGGGGAACTGCCCAGCATGTCGCGCCCGATGTATGAGACCATTCATACAGGCGTGTCTTCGAGTGTGCATGGGATCGTTGCGAATTCCATCGTGCGGCGTTCGTCCATGCCGAATATTTTTCAATCTGTTTCAGGGGCGGGCAAGATAACTGCCGCCGCAGCATATTACTGGATTTCTGAATTATATAATCGCGCGCCATACGATCGGATTGACGATAAAGAGATAGATGATGGATCTTTAGCCATTCAACATGGCCGCTTTTATACGGAAGATGATTACCCTGACATTGAACTCTTTTTCACTGCGGCGCATCTCATCCGCAAATTTTCACCTGATTATTTCCTGCTTCATCCCATGGGCATGGATTATCACGGCGAGACCTTTGGTTCTGATTCAAAGGAATATCGCAACCATGCCATTCGTCAGGATATGTGGCTGGCGCCATTAATTTCAGAATGGATGGAAAGTGGTTACACCGTTTTGGTGACAGGCGACCACGGCATCAACAAGGACGGTGCGCATGGCGGGACCACCTCCGAGCAAAGAGATGTCCCATTGTTCTGCATCCAGCCGAATGTTAAAGGAAGAGGCGATACGGGTCAGGTTGTCTCGCATTTGCAGATCGCCCCAACCATCCTCAAATTGTTGGATGTCTCGATCCCTGAGACGATGAAACATCCGCCGCTATCCTTCGACTAACGCCTTGACCAGCTCGCGGTTGAAATCGGGAATATCCGTGACCACCCGCCCCCAGACCTGATTGCCCTCACGAAAGGCAGGTTCATCCGCCCAGACCGCGCCCGCGTTGACCAGGTCATCCTTGATACCCGTTGACCCTGTGGCGCGTTGACCTTTTTTGATGATGCCCGCTGAGATGGCGGTCGAGCCGCCGTGACAGATGATGCCGACTATTTTATTGGCTTGATCCATTCCCCTTACAATTTTTTTTACGCTGTCATATCTGCGTAATTTGTCCGGAGCCCATCCGCCTGGAATGATAATCGCAAAAAGATCGTCTGCGTTCAATGACTCGACCAACGTGTCAGGGGTGAGAGTTAAACCGTTTTTTCCTTTGATGGGTTTCAAATCCAGAGCCGCAGAGAGGACTTGCGCGCCTTCTTCCTGCAAGCGCATCATGGGCACAATATATTCGTAATCTTCCACGCCTTCAGCGATCAGAATGGCGATTTTTTTGTTTTGTAAGCGCATGTTGTTCTCCTATTCACCGATAATTTTGACCAATACTCTTTTCTTTCTTTTCCCGTCGAACTCGCCGTAAAAGATCTGCTCCCACGTGCCAAAATCCAGTTGACCGTCTGTGATGGCAACCACCACTTCGCGTCCCATCACCTGACGTTTCATGTGAGCGTCCGCGTTATCTTCGCCCGTGTCGTTATGGCGGTATTGACTTACCGGTTCGTGCGGTGCGAGTTTTTCCAGCCATCTTTCATAATCATGGTGCAGACCGCTCTCGTCATCGTTAATAAAGACCGAAGCGGTGATGTGCATGGCGTTCACAAGTCCGTCACAATTACCACTTTGAGATTTCACCAAACCTCAGCTTGCTCCTATCAAAACCGAATTCCCATGCATAATGCTCGTAAAACAGGAATACAGATAGATATATTAAATCGTGTCTCCCTAGCTTATGCTAGGGAGATTTTTCATTCTCCGATGATCTTGATTAGAACGCGCTTGCGACGTCGTCCATCGAATTCACCATAGAAAATCTGCTCCCAAGGACCAAAATCCAGTTTACCATCTGTAATGGCAATGACTACCTCGCGACCCATGATTTGGCGTTTGAGATGAGCATCTGCATTATCTTCACCGGTTTGGTTATGCTTGTATTGACTTGTTGGTTCATGGGGGGCAAGTTTCTCCAGCCAGTTTTCATAGTCTTGATGGAGTCCCGATTCATCATCGTTGATGAAAACAGAAGCGGTTATATGCATCGCGGAAATCAGAGAAAGGCCTTCCATAATTCCACTCTCTTGGAGGCAGGCCTCTACTTGAGGGGTAATGTTTATTAAGCCAAGACGGGTGGGAATGTTAAACCAGAGTTCTTTTCGGAAGGATTTCATAGCTATCTCATAATATAGATTTTGTTGTCTATAAAGATTTTACTTTACTCTCAGATATTGAGATAGTTGAATATTAACTGAAACTAATATTGTTCGGCTAACAAACTCTGAATGGCATCTTCGGTCTCGTTATAATTTCCTTCGCCAATATGGATATAACGAAGATGTCCATTTTTATCTATCAGATACAACGTGGGCCAGTAACGGTTTTTGTAAGCCTTCCATGTTGCGCCGTCGTTATCCTGCGCGACGGCATATTTGATTCCATTTTCGGCAACAGCGGCTTGCAGGTTGGTGAGGTCTTCTTCAAAGGAAAACTCGGGGTAATGATTGCCGATGATGACAAGCCCCTGATTGCGATATTTTTTATCCCATTCCTTCAACGAAGGAATCACATGTTGGCAATTAATTCAGCCAAAGGTCCACATGTCGATGGCGACGACTTTGCCGCGCAAGTCTGCGAGACGCAAGGGCGCATCCACATTCAGCCAGGTCTCATTTGTCAGTTCGGGAGCAGGCCCCAAGTCAGGTAGTGAGGCGATAGATGATGATGTTGGTTTATCCACAGTTTCATTTCCTGACACGGCTGTCACGCAAGCGGTCAATCCAAAGATCAATACAGGCAACCATAATCGTTTCATGTGTAATCTCCTTGATGTCCCCATTCTAGGAAAATTATCTTACGAAATGATTACGCAGGGCTAAGAGTTTTATTAAGGAAGGGTAAACGTAAATCGACTACCGCGCCCCGCTTCACTCTGAACTTTGATCTCGCCGCCATGCGCCTGTACAATTCCGCGTGAGATCGCAAGCCCCAGTCCTGCACCGCCTGTGGAACGGCTGCGGGATTTTTCGCCGCGATAAAAACTTTCGAATACATGTGGAAGATCTTCGGCACGGATGCCTTCGCCAGTATCAGACACACATACCTCCACCCCCGAAGCTGTTCGCCGCGCATGAACATTTACAAGCCCTTCGGCTGGCGTATGCCGTAACGCATTGCCAATTAAATTATTCAACACGCGCCCGATACGCTGCGTATCCATCATCACGGGATCAACATTGGAATCAACACTGCCTTCGAGTTTCACTCCCTGACGCAAAGCCAGTTCCGAAAATGATTCGAGCGTATCTGAGATCAAGTCTGATAAAGATGATTCTGCGCGGTCAAGCGGAATTCCGCCAGTATCCAACTGCGCCATTTGAAAAAGATCATCGATCAAAACAGAAAGCGAACGCACATCGCGCTTAGCCGTGCCTAAATAGCGCTTGACCGTTTGAGGGTCATCCACCACACCGTCTTCCAATGCCTCGAGAATCGCACGCATGGAAGCAAGTGGAGTTTGCAGGTCATGCCCGACCCAGGCGATCAGGTCCGCGCGCAGACGTTCAAGTTCGCGCTGTTTGGCATCTACCATTTCAAGTTGTTCTGCCATTTGATTAAAGGTATTTGCAAGCGCGGCAACTTCATCTCGTCCGTTAATAGAGACGCGTGTTTTTAGTTCACCTTTTGCCAGTTTTTCCGCCGCATCCTTAAGTAAATATATTCGGCTTATAACAGTGCTGGATAGAAAATATCCCAACACCATTGCCATGCCGCTTGCAAAAATAAGCAAAACAATTGCAAGCAAAAGATCATGCTCGCTGACAAACATCATTTGCGCAGAAAACCAGACATTGAAAAATGTCAGCAGGCTTGAGAGCATGTATCCGCCCAGCAAGGACCAGCGCAGAGTTGGCGAAAGAGTCATCCAGCCAAGGCGATATGCGATGTAGCCCGCTGCCACAGAAACAAGCGCGGTAATGCCAAGGAACGTTGCCATTAAGCCGAGTTCGCGTAATGGCGGCGCCATCAGCATTTTGAAGACGCCAAGTGAAAGCGCGGTGATGAGCAAGATGCCCAATACAAAGCGGGCGATCAAAGGGGTGCGATCAACAAGGTTTTTCATAATTCAAATTTATATCCCACGCCCCAGACGGTAATGATATGTTTCGGTGAGGACGCGTCGCTTTCAATTTTTCACGCAGGCGGCGCACATGAACAGTCACGGTGCTGGATCGATATAATCTGCGCGACCCCAAACCCGTTCCAATAATTGATCCCGCGTGAATACCTGTTTTGGATAACTCGCAAGCAGGTAGAGCATGTCAAATTCTTTTGCCGTCAACTCGATCCGCGACTCTTTTACAGTAACGACTCGCGTGCGCGGATCAATGGTGATTGTGGAAAAGGACAACGCCCGCTCAGACTCCGCCTCAGCCTGATCCCGTCCAACGCGCCTTAACACCGCCCGAACACGGCTCACCAACTCCTGCGGACTGAACGGCTTGACCACATAATCGTCCGCGCCCATTTCAAGCCCGGCGATTCGATCAATCTCCTCGCGCCGCGCGGTGACCATGATGATCGGCACATTGCTATGGTCGCGCAGCCAGCGCGCGAGGGAAAGCCCGTCTATTTCAGGCAGCATGATGTCCATCACCACCAGATCAGGGATTCTTTTTTCAAGCATCGACATGGCTTGCCTGCCGTCTTTTGCGGTTTGCACCTGAAAACCTGCGCGGCTTAAATACAAACCCACCACTTCTGCAATGCTGGGTTCATCTTCCACGACCAGAATACTTTTTTCACTCATGATCGATATGATACTTGATTATCGAAGGGAAGATATTAATAAAACCTTACGTTCCTTCTAAATTGATTAATCCTTTCGTAAGGGTTTGACACTCTTTTGTAATGACCTTTGATTAACCTTGTGCCATCAAACAACTCAAAGGAGAAATATGAAAACAAAACAAGTTCTTTTCAACATGGTTCTATTGATGGCTTTTCTCGTCAGCGCTTGCAGCGGAGCGGCTACACCGACTGCGGATACGATGATGGAGAAGGTAGTGCCGACTGCCGAAGCAATGATGGATAAAGTGACCCCAACCGCTGATGCGATGATGGACAAAGAAACGCCCACCGCAGATGCGATGATGAGCAAGGAGACCCCAGCCGCCGATGCCATGATGGAAGCCCCAGCCTGGTACTCTGCATCACTGACTGATGCAAGCACGGGACAGGCTTTCACGATCAACGATTTCAAAGGCAAGGTTGTGCTGGTGGAAACCCTGGCGATGTGGTGTTCCAACTGCAAAAAACAACAGGGACAGGTCAAGGCTTTGCATGACTTGCTAGGCGAACGGGATGACTTTATCAGCCTGGGTTTGGATATTGACTTGAATGAAAACGCCGCCGACCTCAAAGGATATGTGGAGAGCAATGGCTTCGACTGGATGTATGCAGTAGCCACAAAAGATATTGCGCAGGATCTCTCAAAACATTATGGCGACCAGTTCCTGAATCCGCCATCCACGCCTATGTTGGTCATTGACCGCAAAGGCGAAGCGCATCCACTGCCGTTTGGCATCAAAAGCGCGGATGAACTGTTGAAATTCATTCAACCCTTCCTCGACGAAGCGATGTAAACGAAAGCCGTGTTGCGTGTCCCGAAAGGGTGGATATTCCAAACGGAACACGCAACACGCACAAGTCCAAAGCTGAAACGCACTCAAAGGATAACTATGGAAACCATCATCACATCTTTAACCATCGGATTGCTTGCCACCACCAGCCCCTGCGTGCTGCCTTTGTACCCTGGCTTCCTTGCCTACATCAGCGGCGGACAGGACGGCTTGCAGGGAAAATCCAGCCGTTATTTTCTTGGCTTTTTTGTACTCGCGGGCGTATTAACCATGATGCTTGCTCTCGGCGGAATTATCGCTCTTCTCTCGATTTCAGTCGGGAAGGCGCTTTCATTTATCATTCCAATTGCAGACGCGATCATCATCATTTTTGGGATCATGTTGTTGTTCAATGTTAATCCATTCAAAAAATTGCCGCAGGTGCAAATTCCATTTTTGTCCCATCCATTTGTAAATGCCTTTGTGTACGGCATGTTATATGGACCGATCGCCTTGCCGTGCTCAGGTCCATTGGTGGTGAGCATCTTTGCTTTGTCGCTCACCGTGGTGGATGCGCTGGGGAAATTAAACGTATTCTTCTGGTTCGGGATGGGGTTTGGGATTCCGCTTTTGGTGTTGTCTTTTCTCTCAGGCGCGGCGCAGCGCTGGATCACACGTCAGTTTGCCATGCGCGCGCAATTGATCAACCTTATAAGCGGATTGTTATTACTGGGCGTGGGAATTTACGACATCATTCTCAATTGGGAATTGATCAAAGTATTTCTTGGTTGATCAAGTTTGTTGCTACTCCCAGATAATTATGAAACGAGGTTAAAGTAGCATGATAATCCCCTTTTACCTCTTAAATCCGAGCGGATGGGTAAGTAGCCAGCATAGGTACCCAATTTTATTGCCCCGTTAATTTCCGTTTTTTATGAGGTTTCTCCCGGCATCCTTGGCTGTATACATGGCTTCTTCCGCCCGTTGAAAAAATTCTTCCACCGACTCGGTCTGCGATTTGTATTTATTTTCAACGATGCCGATGCTGAGAGTAACAGATGCATCCCCTTTTTTCGTTGGAACGCGTACCGCTGCGACGGCCAATTGGATCCGTTCAGCGAGTGAATATGCGGCTTCCATGTTAGACATTGGCAGCAGGATGATGAATTCATCTCCGCCATATCGGCCGATACTATCCGCGGAACGCAGTTGATCGACCATAGCCTGGGTGATTAGTTTGAGCATCTGATCGCCGATCTGATGACCGTATGTATCGTTGAATTTTTTGAAATGATCAATATCAACCATCAAGACAGACAGCGGCTTTTGATACCGACAGGATATTTCAAACTCCTGTTTGGCAAGTTCTTGTAGGTGATGGCGGTTGTGAACGCCCGTGAGCGAATCTGTGCGCGCCAATTGTTTTTCAATATCCAGGGTGCTTTTCAATATCTCGTAGGAGGCTTCAAGGGATTGTTGAGCCTGCTTACGATCGGAAATATCCTGATGGATAATGATCGCACCATTGCGGGTTTGATGCCGCGGCACCACGGTGACAGTAAACCAGCGAAGTTGTGTGGGTGAATCACACGAATACTCAGCGCTGAACTGGGAACGAGTACCATCTAGCACCGCATGGATCCCGAGATCGACGAGACTGGCGATCTCATCGCCAGCCTGAGCGGCAGTTTCACAGATCGTAAGATAATTAACACCCAGGTATGCCTCAGGGTCGGGACTTGCATTTTCTCGGGCAAATTTTTTCCATGCTTCGTTGACAGCGACGATGACCCCATTTTCATCCAAAACAGCAATGTGGGCAGTTAGCGAATTCAGGACACTTTTATTAAATTGGTCGCTGGCATGCAACGCTTTCTCAGCCACTTTACGTTCGGTGATATCGTGTATGAAAACCAAGGCTCCATGATCGCCTTTGTAATAGAAAGGAATGGCGGAGATCTCTGTTTCCACCAAGCTGCCATCGAGCTTGATAATGGTCTCTTCCAAAGTGGGCACTTTTTCCTTTTGCTCATTTAATTTTTGGATTCGTGAGAATACCTGCTCACGATACGCGAGCGGAAAACGCTCCAGGACTGGTTTTCCGATTAAGAGATCTTCGTTCTCCGCTCCAAAAAGGTTCAACCCTGCCAGGTTGATATAGGCGAACTGACCGTGGGTTTGTATAAAGATAGCGATGGGAGCCTGCTCCACAAGGGTACGGAATCGATTCTCACTTTCAATCAGATCCTGTTCCGCCTGTTTGCGTTCGGTGATATCTTCAGCAGTAGAGAACAGCTTGTCCCCAATCAGATTGGCCGAATACCTGCAGACCAGGGATTTTCCACTCTTGCTTCGAAAGTGAAGTTCCAAACCGCTGATCTGACCATGTTGTTCGAGTTCATGAAGTAACAAATTTCGTTCCTGCTGATCCAATACCCCGATCTCGATGGATGTCCTGCCAACTACTTCCTCCCTGTCAAATCCGGATATCCTGCAAAAACTTTCATTTACTTCCAGATACCGCCCAGTGCTTATTTCG
This sequence comes from Candidatus Villigracilis saccharophilus, assembly GCF_016711665.1. Taxonomy (NCBI): domain Bacteria; kingdom Bacillati; phylum Chloroflexota; class Anaerolineae; order Anaerolineales; family Candidatus Villigracilaceae; genus Candidatus Villigracilis; species Candidatus Villigracilis saccharophilus. Next base: position 12,889 of record NZ_JADJSO010000069.1, on the reverse strand, counting down.
CTGATGGTCTTCGCCAAAGGACTGGAGTTGAAGGCATTGAAAAAGAAAGCCTGGCTCTCGCGAAGCGCAGCTTCATTTTGCTTGCGATTGGAGATATCCTGAATTGCACCTTGTACTTTCGTGATCTTTCCTTGATCGTCTTTTACCGCCTTTCCCTTGGTTTGCACCCAGACCCGTCTCCCTTTTGCAGTGATGATCTCCATTTCTTCATCGTAAGGGATTCCCATCTGCGCACAATCGTTAAATACGTTTGTGATCTTTTCCCGCCACTCAGGCGCATAGAATTTGATTGCTTCCTCAACTGAAGGTGAAAATCCAGCGGACACTTCATGGATGACAGTGACTTCGTTCGACCAGATAACACGGTTGTGTTCGAGGTCCACACTCCATCCACCCAGTTTTGCTGATTGTTCCGCCATTCGCAGGAGCGATTCGCTTTCAAGTAATAATTCCTCCGCCAGTTTGCGTTTGGTTATGTCCTGGATAAACCCCAAAATTTTATATGGATTCCCATTAGCATCTTTTTCGAGGCTGGCGATGGCATGCATCCTTCTGGGAGGAGAACCGTCTGCCGGACGTATCAAATATTCCAGGTCATATTGGCGGTCATCGGCGATCAGGTCGATCAGGGCCTGGTGCACACGCTCGCGGTCAGTGATGCAGGATTCCATACGCTCGATCGTAAGTTCTCCAGCTTTAAATGGAATTCCAAATAGCCGATGTGTCTCCTCAGAGCCAAGGACCGATCCTGTTTTCAGGTGATATACCCACGTACCTGTTTGACCAAGTTTCTGTGCCAGACCCAGTTGTTTTTCACTCTGCAACAATTCCGCGGTTCGTTCCTCCACCAATTGTTCCAGGTTTTCGTTGGCCTTTTGCAATTCTTCCTGCTGCCAGCGGTTTTCCAGGACGATGGCAAGGGCATTCCCAAGATTTCTGATAAAGGGTTCATAATTATCATATTGACTTCTGTTGTCAATTGTCAAAATGATATAACCAAAAGATCGAACTACCGTTTTCAGAGGATAGGCACGCACCTTGTCCTGTACAACAAGCCCGCAGGTGTATGGATCTTCAACCTGGTGCTCAAGGTACAAAGTGCAGTTTGAACAGATTTTCTCCTGAAAATCTCCAATGGGACCGCTGGTGCCTCGAGAACAAATACGAACAGACCCGCATCCGGGGACACCCCGAATAAGGGGCACGAGAAATTCCCCGATATCTTTCTGTGCTGGAAATACATTCAGCATCCCGATCGCAGAAATGATCTGCCCGACGATCTTCAGGTCAATGGTGTCATCTTCCCCGTATGGTTTCATCGCCTGCCCTTGAAGTCCTTTAGGAAGTCCTCTGGTTTCATGAAAAATGGATTTTGTACGATCTGCCCATGAACGATCATCATCGGGTGGACTTTTAGTACATCCAGGATGGTTGCCCCGCTAAAGCGATTGACATCATACTGGCAAATTGCGGTGACCGGGCAGGTTACCAAAATGTCGTTGACCTGGGCTTCATACTCCATCAAGCGGTCAGATCCTGGTATACCCCTTAGAGCCCAGGACATTTCGCCACTGACGCGGGCGTTGGTGTATTCTTCCTTTTTCGCCGAGACATAATACTCTTGAAGTGTGTTGAGCATGGTCTCGGGAATAAACTCCCCACTGGGACAATAGGTTCTCTCAGCATCAAGGATGGAAAATACATTCCCATCCGGAGTATTGATTCCCATCTCATCCAACCAGAGTATGACCTCTTCCGGCTTCATCGTGTCTGCAAAGTAGGAAACCTTCTCTTTAGCATTCACGCCGCTTTCAAGGTATTTTCCAATAATGTGCTTTCTTTCTTTTTCATTGGAATAGATGAGGCACATATGGGTGCCGGCAGGGAATAGTTCCTGAGTAAATCCCATCTGGGTAAGGTTTGATTTGAGCATGCGATCCTCCAGTCCTACTTCCTTAAACCAAAGTTCTTTTCGGAAGGATTTCATTGTTGTCTCATCCTTTAGATTTTGTTGTGGATTAAGATTTTACTTTACTCCTGAATATTGAGGTGGTTGAATTTCAACTAAAACCAAGTGAGATCAAAATTGTCGAGGGACATTAAGGCAATAATTTCTTGTTGACCGAATAATTAATCCACACTGATCAATACTGCTCTGACCATGCGCCGATACGCATAGCTGCCGCTGTCGGCATTGTAAGTCTCGCAGGTCAGCAGAGTCACCCACGTCAATTCTTCATGCTTCATCACTGCATTAACATTCCTGGGTCCCATCAACCGGTTTTCACGCACTTCATAGGTATAAACCTGTCCGAAGGCGTGGATCTTGATCAGGTTGCCATATTTTAGTTTGCCTAGGTTAACAAACGGGCCAGGTTGGTTTCTGGCATCCCAGACGTGGCCTGTTAGCACGCTGTTCCCGGAATGGGTGGGGTAAGCGCTGCCAGCCAGATAACCGGCATCCTTCCCCAGCCACTTGACATCCCAACTGTCCTCTGTTTGCGGTACACCCACGATGTTCATTCGAACGGAAAGCGATGGGATTTCAAGCCAGAGATCACCCATCCCTGCGTAAGGTACATCTTGTTTGGGCAGAAGAGTTACCTGGTTCGGAGCAAAGCCAGTGGCAGGCAGAATTCCAACTTGACCGGATTCTTCCACAGCTGGCGTGTCTGAGGCGGCGTCGATCACAAAGGTGAAACGAGTGTCTTGCAGCCCGGCGTTCAATTTGATGCCGTTCAAGTCCTTGATCGAAGTGGTGCCGCAGGCCAATAATTGGTATTTGCCAGCCGGTATGGGCTGACCGTTATTGATGTTGAGGGTGATGGTATGGGTAGGCAGGTCGTAGGAAACGCTGTTGATCGTGACCCGACCATCATCGCCCTGGATGCCAGCCAGACAGGTCTGCGTGTTGAAAGCGCCATTCAGACCGGCTGATGTTAGTAGGTAGTTGACAGGGTTGATGGCCGAAGAAGCCCAATCCGGGTCAGAAGAGGAAACATGCAACATATCTACATTAAATCCGACCTGCAATTGAGAGGGGCTCTCATTGAACGGGAGCGTGGAACCTGTAGCCGGGACACTGATCAGCGCCAGGGGGATATCCGCGCCATAGTAAGTGAAGCCTCCCGGATAATTGTAGTTGCCTTGCGGGCCGGTCGGCGCATTGACAGTCACATCGACCATGCTGCTCACATGCGCCGGAGTGACGGCTGTGATCTGTATGGCAGAGTCCACCTTAAATGAAGCCGCTGGTATACCGCCAAAGGTGACCGCTGTGACATCGATGAAACCTACCCCGGTACTGTCCAGGATGGTAATGGTCGTCCCTCCTGTGGTCGGACCAAAGTTGGGGAAAATTGAATACACAGCACCAACATACGTGAAGACGTTGTTGGGTGTCGTTCTGCCTCCGGGCGTGGTGACTGCTACATCCACCGCGCCGGCTGTGTGTGCGGGGGTGGTGCAGGTGATTTGCGTATCCGAATCGACTGTGCAGGTTGCAGCTGTGCCGCCAAAGGACACGGTTCCGCCAGTGAAATTCGTTCCGGTGATGACTACGGGCGAGTTGCCAATGGTAGGACCAATATCAAGAGAGATGCTCGTAATGGTGGGGGCGGGCGGAGGCGTGACATTGATACTCACATCTTTAGCCGCGTTGCCGTAGTTGATCGAGTCCGTGGGTGAAAAATCAACATGCAGGGTGTGTGCGCCAACAGATAGCACCTGTCCAGGCGTGGGATCATACAAGAACGTTCCCGGTATGTTTGCTGTTGCGTTCAATTGTGTAGCGCTCAGTGCGGCGGGGTAAACGATGTCCATAGGATTGTCCCAGGTTATGACCGGGATTCCAATGTGAACAGCAAACGACTGCTGGACTTGCGGGGCTGCATTGTAATTATTGCCACCAGTCTGGCTGGCGTTGATCACACAGATTCCTTGTGTCTGGAATGAAACATGCCCGGTCGCAATTGCACATACTTGTGAGGTTGCCGGGTCTATCGAAAGAGAAACGGGGAGATTGTGTGTCGATATCGCTGTCGGGGTGTAAGGTGTTCCGGCAACGACTGCATTTGTTGGAGCCGTTGAAGTAAAAAGGATACTCTGGTTGGCTTTTACGAGTGTTACAGCGATCTCCGCAGAAGTGGCGGCGTTGTAATTGTTATCCGCGGCTCTGGTTGCGCTGACATTGCATGTTCCCGAAGCATCAGTGACGGAGAGTGTGCTGCCGGTGATAGAACAGCCGGTGGAAGTTCCCGCGCTGTATGTGACAGCACCAGTTCCGCTTCCGCCAGTTGATGGTCAATGCCGAAGTGCTGCCATATGAAACTGTCGAAGGAGTTGCCACGACGGTCAGTGCTGCCTGATCGGTGGTGGTCAGCGTAACAGCGATCTCCGCAGAAGTGGCGGCGTTGTAATTGTTATCCGCGGCTCTGGTTGCGCTGATATTGCATGTTCCTGAAGCATCCGTGACGGAGAGCGTGCTGCCGGTGATAGAACAGCCAGTCGAAGTACCCGCGCTGTATGTGACAGCACCAGTTCCGTTGCCGCCGGTGATGGACAATGCCGAAGTGCTGCCATAGGGGACCGTTGAAGGAGTTGCCACAACGGTCAGTGCTGCCTGATCGGTGGTGGTCAGCGTAACAGCGACCTCCGCAGAAGTGGCGGCGTTGTAATTGTTATCCGCGGCTCTGGTTGCGCTGATATTGCATGTCCCTGAAGCATCCGTGACGGAGAGCGTGCTGCCGGTGATAGAACAGCCAGTCGAAGTACCCGCGCTGTATGTGACAGCACCAGTTCCGTTGCCACCGGTGATGGACAATGCCGAAGTGCTGCCATAGGGGACCGTTGAAGGAGTTGCCACAACGGTCAGGCTGCCTGATCGGTGGTGGTCAGGGTGACAGCGATCTCTGCAGAAGTAGCGGCATTGTAGTTATTATCCGCGGCTCTGGTTGCGCTGACACTGCATGTTCCCGAAGCATCAGTGACGGAGAGTGTGCTGCCGGTGACGGAACAGCCAGTCGAAGTTCCTGCGCTGTATGTGACAGCACCAGTTCCGCTGCCACCGTGGACAATGCCGAAGTGCTGCCATGGAACGTGAGGAGTTGCCAACGGTCAGTGCTGCCTGATCGGTGGTGGTCAGCGTAACAGGACCTCCGCAGAAGTGGCGGCGTTGTAGTTATTATCCGCGGCTCTGGTTGCGCTGACATTGCATGTCCCGAAGCATCCGTGACGGAGAGTGCTGCGGTGATAGAACAGCCAGTCGAAGTTCCCGCGCTGTATGTGACAGCACCAGTTCCGTTGCCACCGTGATGGACAATGCCGAAGTGCTGCCATAGGGGACCGTTGAAGGAGTTGCCACAACGGTCAGTGCTGCCTGATCGGTGGTGGTTAGCGTAACAGCGACCTCCGCAGAAGTGGAGGCGTTGTAATTGTTATCCGCGGCTCTGGTTGCGCTGACACTGCATGTCCCCGAAGCATCAGTGACGGAGAGTGTGCTGCCGGTGATAGAACAGCCAGTCGAAGTACCCGCGCTGTATGTGACAGCACCAGTTCCGTTGCCACCGGTGATGGACAATGCCGAAGTGCTGCCATAGGGGACCGTTGAAGGAGTTGCCACAACGGTCAGTGCTGCCTGATCGGTGGTGGTCAGCGTAACAGCGACCTCCGCAGAAGTGGCGGCGTTGTAATTGTTATCCGCGGCTCTGGTTGCGCTGATATTGCATGTTCCTGAAGCATCCGTGACGGAGAGCGTGCTGCCGGTGACGGAACAGCCAGTCGAAGTTCCTGCGCTGTATGTGACAGCACCAGTTCCGTTGCCACCGGTGATGGACAATGCCGAAGTGCTGCCGTAGGGGACCGTTGAAGGAGTTGCCACGACGGTCAGTGCTGCCTGATCGGTTTTTACGAGTGTGACAGCGATCTCCGCAGAAGTGGCGGCGTTGTAGTTATTGTCCGCGGCTCTAGTTGCGCTGACATTGCATGTTCCCGAAGCATCCACCAGTTCCGCTTCCGCCAGTTGTGGTCAATGCCGACGTGCTGCCATATGCAACTGTCGAAGGGGTTGCCACGACGGTCAGTGCTGCCTGATCGGTGGTGGTTAGTGTGACAGCGATCTCCGCAGAAGTGGCGGCGTTGTAATTGTTATCCGCGGCTCTGGTTGCGCTGATATTGCATGTTCCTGAAGCATCAGTGACGGAGAGTGTGCTGCCGGTGATAGAACAGCCAGTCGAAGTACCCGCGCTGTATGTGACAGCACCAGTTCCGTTGCCACCGGTGATGGACAATGCCGAAGTGCTGCCATATGCAACCGTTGAAGGAGTTGCCACGACGGTCAGTGCTGCCTGATCGGTGGTGGTCAGCGTAACAGCGATCTCTGCAGAAGTGGCGGCATTGTAGTTATTATCCGCGGCTCTAGTTGCGCTGACATTGCATGTTCCTGAAGCATCAGTGACGGAGAGTGTGCTGCCGGTGATAGAACAGCCAGTCGAAGTACCCGCGCTGTATGTGACAGCACCAGTTCCGTTGCCACCGTGATGGACAATGCCGAAGTGCTGCCATAGGGGGACCGTTGAAGGAGTTGCGACGACGGTCAGTGTTGCCTGATCGGTGGTGGTCAGCGTAACAGCGACCTCCGCAGAAGTGGCGGCGTTGTAGTTGTTATCCGCGGCTCTGGTTGCGCTGACACTGCATGTCCCCGAAGCATCCGTGACGGAGAGTGTGCTGCCGGTGACGGAACAGCCAGTCGAAGTTCCTGCGCTGTATGTGACAGCACCAGTTCCGCTGCCACCGGTGATGGACAATGCCGAAGTGCTGCCATAGGGGACCGTTGAAGGGGTTGCCACGACGGTCAGGGATGGACAATGCCGAAGTGTTGCCATATGCAACCGTTGAAGGAGTTGCCACAACGGTCAGTGCTGCCTGATCGGTTTTTACGAGTGTTACAGCGATCTCTGCAGAAGTAGCGGCGTTGTAATTGTTATCCGCGGCTCTGGTTGCGCTGACACTGCATGTCCCCGAAGCATCCGTGACGGAAAGTGTGCTGCCGGTGACGGAGCAGCCAGTGGAAGTACCCGCGCTGTATGTGACAGCACCAGTTCCGTTGCCACCGGTGATGGACAATGCCGAAGTGCTGCCATAGGGGACCGTTGAAGGAGTTGCCACAACGGTCAGTGCTGCCTGATCGGTGGTGGTTAGCGTAACAGCGACCTCCGCAGAAGTGGCGGCGTTGTAATTGTTATCCGCGGCTCTGGTTGCGCTGATATTGCATGTTCCTGAAGCATCCGTGACGGAGAGTGTGCTGCCGGTGATAGAACAGCCAGTCGAAGTTCCTGCGCTGTATGTGACAGCACCAGTTCCGTTGCCACCGGTGATGGACAATGCCGAAGTGCTGCCATATGCAACCGTTGAAGGAGTTGCCACGACGGTCAGTGCTGCCTGATCGGTGGTGGTCAGCGTAACAGCGATCTCCGCAGAAGTGGCGGCATTGTAATTGTTATCCGCGGCTCTGGTTGCGCTGACACTGCATGTTCCTGAAGCATCAGTGACGGAGAGTGTGCTGCCGGTGACGGAACAGCCAGTCGAAGTTCCTGCGCTGTATGTGACAGCACCAGTTCCGCTGCCACCGGTGATGGACAATGCCGAAGTGCTGCCATAGGGGACCGTTGAAGGAGTTGCCACAACGGTCAGTGCTGCCTGATCGGTGGTGGTTAGCGTAACAGCGACCTCCGCAGAAGTGGCGGCGTTGTAATTGTTATCCGCGGCTCTGGTTGCGCTGATATTGCATGTTCCTGAAGCATCCGTGACGGAGAGCGTGCTGCCGGTGATAGAACAGCCAGTCGAAGTACCCGCGCTGTATGTGACAGCACCAGTTCCGTTGCCACCGGGATGGACAATGCCGAAGTGCTGCCATAGGGGACCGTTGAAGGAGTTGCCACAACGGTCAGTGCTGCCCTGATCGGTGGTGGTCAGCGTAACAGCGACCTCCGCAGAAGTGGCGGCGTTGTAATTGTTATCCGCGGCTCTGGTTGCGCTGATATTGCATGTTCCTGAAGCATCCGTGACGGAGAGCGTGCTGCCGGTGATAGAACAGCCAGTCGAAGTACCCGCGCTGTATGTGACAGCACCAGTTCCGTTGCCACCGGTGATGGACAATGCCGAAGTGCTGCCATAGGGGACCGTTGAAGGAGTTGCCACAACGGTCAGTGCTGCCTGAGTTCCCTTGCCCACCGTAAAGGACTGCTGCACCTGGGCAGCGGCATTGTAGTTCGCGCTGCCTGCCTGGTTGGCGTTGATGATGCAGGTGCCGGCGGTCAGAAATGTGACCACTCCGCCCGCAATTGAGCAGACCGAGGCGGCTGCGGCGTCAATCGTCAGCACGATCGGGTTCCCGGAGGCGCCGCCTGTGGGGCTGGGGGTGTAAGTGGCGCCTCCAACCACTGCGCTGCCTGGCGCAGTGGTTGTGAAGGAAATGCTCTGGTCACCCTTGAGGGTGGTAAATGTCTGGTCGGAACCGGTGTATATCCCGTTTGGATTTTGCGCGATGACACGGAAATGGTAGGTGGTGACGGGCGATAAACCGCTGATGAGCGCCGTGACGAAATGATCGAGCACAAAGGCCACTGGGCTTTGTGCAGCCGTGACGGTTGAACCATAGGATGTGTCCAAGCCGTACTCAAAGGTGACCGTGGTGTTGGCACCTGAATTGGCGTTGACAATGCCTTCCAGTACCGCAGTGCTGCCCGTCAGGGCACTGCCCGCGATGGAGACCGCGTAGGGGACTAGATTTAATTCGTACGCGCCGAGATCGCAGGTGGGACTTGAGCGCGGCTGATTGCGCTGATCAGTGGACGGACAGCTGCTGCTGGTGCCATTAATCGCCGGCGAAGTTCCCGCGAGCCAGAAGGTTTGATTGAAGCCGCCATAATTACCTATAGGCCCGAGCTGCGGATCAGCGCTGCTCACATTTGTGCAAGTAGCGTTTGCAGGACACCCACCTTGTACAATACTATCGTTAACGTTAAGGCTTGTGGGAGGGATGACAAATGTGCGTATCTGGGAACCGACGGAAGACATATTACCCCAGAAAATGGAATTTTTAATGGTGAGCGAGGCAGCATTCATACCAATTGCGCCACCGTCGCCGTTGGGGGCTGAGTTGCCGCTAAAAGTGACGTTGTTCAACGTTGCACTGCTGGTTCCACCGCTAAAATACCCGCCGCCGCCGTTGGCACCGGTGCTCGTCGAGTTGTTGGTAAAGGTTGTATTTGTTAATACCACTCCAGCGGAGATACCTTGGACAAGTAGTCCACCTCCGCTGCCGCTGGAGGTGTTGTCACTGAAGGTGACGTTTGTTAGGGCGGCTGTACTGGCTGTAAATCGCGCCCCACCGCCACCACCTGAACCAGAATTATTGCCGCTAATAGTGATATTTATTAACGTCGGACTGCCGGTGTCGCTATACAACCCACCACCGCGATCATTTGGCAAGGCGGCGGCGTTGGCGTTTCCTGCGGTGATCGTGAAACCGTCCAATAACGCCGTGCTGATGGTGCCGGAGCCTGTGACCACATGATAAACATTATCCGTGTTAACGCCTGTTGCGCCAATGTCACCGCTCAGGATGGAAACATTGGTCATGTAGGCGCGTTCGTTACGCAGGGTTTCCGTCCCGGCAAAGCCGCCATAGAGCGCGACGCCGCTCTTGAGCTGGAAAGTAGCAGCACGACCGGCAGGTGTTGACGGCTTATAGGTTCCGCCTGCCACCCAGATTTCGGTACAGGTTGAAGCGCCTAGGGTCGACTGCAAGTCGGTATAGGCATCCGTCCAGGAAGTGCCATTGTTGACTCCCGCGGCATTCCATTTGACGTAACATATGCCTGCCGCATGCGCCGGGGTAACGCTCAGCGTGTTGCCGAGAATGGAAATGCATAAAGCCAAGAGTGTACTCAAATTGAGCAGGGCTTTCATGCGATTCTTCAGTATGGCTGTATCTTTTGAAGTTGAGGGATTGAACTGGCTGCGCCGATGTAGGTTTCCGCCACCCTGATGATTACACTTTTTGCCTAAATAACTGATCGGATCGTGATGGTTAAAAATAGCAAAAAAATTGGAAGAAAAAAAGAAAATATTCTATGTCTCACTGCATAGCTCCTGACTTCAGGCGAATAAGTTGAATCGGGAAAACTACCAGTAAAACACAGTCTGTAAATCAGTAACTACATAGAGACAATAAATAAAATAATGTCCCGAACCCGTTCTTTATAATGGAAAAACAAAAATTTTTATTATGAAAAAAGAAAATGATAAGTAACTGTAAGGTAGCCTGTCTTGGATAACAGGCAGGAAAAAAATGCTTAAGAAAAAAGAACCTTGAAGATAATGGAATTAATTTCGTCAATCTATTTGGTTGATGGATGTTGCATGTGTTTCGTGAGCTATGTATCCACTGATTTTCTGGCAATAGAGCTTCCCCGTTGAAATTTCATGATCAATAAAACCGCCTGCGCGAACGATGGCGCAGGCGGTTTTACATATTAGACCTCTTGCAAAAGTCATGGTTTAGGCTTGAGTTCCAGGTTATAGATGGCAGCGATCAAATTGAAACGCAATCCAAAACGTTTACGTCGATTGCGATAGCGTTCGCCAGAATCCGAAAGCATCTTTACCTTGCGAATGATGTTCTCGATCAAAATACCCTTCTTCGACAATGCTCGGTTAGCAGCCTTTGCTCCTGGTTTAAAGGATGAAGTTTACTTTTCTTGACAGGCGTCTGACTATTCGAGTGTAAGCTGATACTCCCTGATAGCCTGCATCCGCCAAAATACGAATGTGCTCTGCCACAATATAGTGACCTTGCTTGAACAGCTGAAATCGTGTTGCTTCCCGTTGCAGAAATCCGTGGCCAAGATGAGTTCTGTGTTCAAGTCGGCTATCAACTGCGCTTTTGGGTGTGACGCTTTTTTTTTGGCGCTTTTGTCTTTTTTTGGACGCTCAATTGGCTGTTCGGTAGCGTCCACCAAGACAATTTCAAGAATAGCATCGCTTGGTTGTAGCGCCTTTTTTCCTAGCAGGTGAAACTGTTTCGATTGGATCAACACATTTTCAACCTTTTTATCGTCCGACATACGGTTGACTCTGACACCATAGGTCAAGCCAATGAAATTCAGTTCGATACTCTCGCCAGTACATCAAGGTCATCAGCAACTGGTCGGCTCGGCTGAGTGTGGTCGGTCTGCCAAAGTTACGCATCCCTGCTTCCACGATCACCAGCATTTGTGCAAAGGTGCTGCGCTGAACTCCCGTGCAGCGCTTGAATTCTTCGTCGTCGAGTTGTTGTACAATTTCGTATCTCATGTACCTATTATGACACACTTATGCAAGAGGTCTATTTGATTAGCGTATCTTCTCGTTGTATATTGGGTACACATCCAGCATCACATATACCCGAAGCTTTTCAGGCAATACCAGATCAGCCGGCAGGATCAGCGTCACGGAGCGCACGTTCCCAACTTCATCTTCCACTATTGAAAGATTGGCCTTGTAGTCCATGTAGACCGCTTCGTTCGTCGCAGGATCCACCAGTACCAGACCGGCGCGATGGTCAGCTGCCGGATATGAAACACCCGCGTCGAGGGTAAAGCTGGCGGTGACCGAACCCGCAGACTCCTGCTTGGCTGAGAGAAAGGCAATATCGGAAACCTGGATGCCGGCCGGCGCTGAATTGGCCGCGCCATCATACATGCGGGTGACGTAGGTGCCAGCCACCAGCATATCCTTGTACCAGTTGTTGGCCAGGCCGCCGATCACCAGGTATGGGCCGAAGGTCGGAATGGAGAGCGTATCTGTCGAAGCAAAGCCGCAGGATGTGTGGTGGTTCCATCCGCGTTGAAGGTGCCGCGCGCAGTTCAAATATATTGAAGGGGAATGTTGATGCCTGTGATCGGCATCGGAATTTCTGATCGATCGCGATGAAATCCGCACCTTGATATCGTCCGTTAAGCGGCAGCGTGAAATCACTCTGCGGGTCGGGAACCAGGCTGCCATCCTCGGTGCGTTTCGCACCGATCGCCCAGAGGACGAATTTCCCCTGATCCTTGGCGTCTGATGGCGTGATCAGCACAGGCGCAACGATCCATTCTATATAATCAAAACCGATCTGGTTCAGGCTGGGCAGCATGGGCGGGATGGGCGCGGCCAGGCGCGTCCACTCAAAAGCGCTGGACCTTTCGGCATCCAATGTGAGGGGCAGGGCTTGCGAAGAATCCTCAACCTCGAAATTGAACTCACCGCCAAACGTGCCGGACTTGGATCCGCCGATCGTCATATTGCCAAGCCGCATGCCGCCGGTGTAATAGCTGCCATCCACTTTGAGGCGGTATGTTTGCCCGGGGGAAAGAAATTCCTGCGGGCGGATATAAATATATTTTCCATCGGCTGAATGCTGGACATCCAATGGCACAGCCGGGTCGAGGCTGACTGTCAGGGCATCCTTTGGACAGCCGAAAGGTGCATCGCAGATGCGTGCGCCTATGGTGTTGCCGTTTTCGCGGACCACCAGACGCAGGGTCAGCATGGAAGAGGATGGTAGTGCGGCTGGAAACTCAGCGCTGGTGTTGCCGCCCGGAGATACATAATACAGGCCGCTAAAAGTTTGCGGCAGGCTGGATGTATCTGAACAGCGCGCATCCTTTGCATTCAGACAGTAATCGTAGGGCAGATACCAGAACTGGCCGTGCTCACCGCCCACGTAAATGCCGGTCTTCCCGAGGGCCACTGAACCGTTCAGGTCATTGCGGTCAGCGAGTTCAACTTCCTTCGATGTCGTGTCAAACGCCCAGCGCAAAGAACCGTCGGAAACATTCAATGCGTACAACTTCCCATTACCATC
>NZ_JADJSO010000068.1:0-69526 GCF_016711665.1 Candidatus Villigracilis saccharophilus | reverse complement strand
TAACAAAGAGATGTTGATCGGCACGGAAATCGGGTAAAGTTGTTTTACCACAAACGATTTCACCCGGAGGTTCCAATGCCGATCAACGAGACCTATCGTACTTGGATTCAGCGAATTTGTGAACTGCGTCCGAAGCAAAGAAAGACACAGGTTCAGAACTTCGTATGGTTGTTGGTAGGTATTTTTCATAGTCATTCAGTAAACCTCAGTAAGGTGGCAGGGAAAATGATCAGCCCTGCCAAGAATGTAAGTACTCTCGGAGATTGAGCGATTCCTTAGCCAACTCTGCGATCGATGTACGCAGTTGGTACAAACCGATTGCAAAGAGTTGGCTGCAATCCCAATTTGAATGGGTCGGCGAGATCCGCCTGATCGTGGACGGCACGAAAGTTGGGTTTGGTCATCAACTATTGATGGTCAGTCTGGCCTATCGAAATCGAGCTGTGCCGATTGCCTGGTCTTGGGTCAAGCATGTCCGTGGACACAGCACGGGCAAACAACAGGTGCGTCTGCTCAAGTACGTTGGAAGCCTGTTGCCTAAAGGAGCACCTTTTTTTTCTGGTCGGAGACAGCGAATTTGGCTCGATTTTCGTTCTTCGACAGCTCGATCAATGGCGTTGGTTCCATGTGCTGCGCCAGAAAACGAACACCGGACTCTGGGTCAATGAACAGATAGGCTGGCGGGAGTTGGGTAGTTTTGTGAACCATCCCGGCAAAAGCGCTTGGTTTCAAAATGCCTGCCTGACTAAAAACGAGATTTATCCGGTCTCAGCCTTGGTGTATTGGCAGATCGGCGAGAAGGAACCTTGGTGTTTGGCAACCAACCTGCCAGATCCATCTTTGACGGTTCGTTATTATCGCCGTCGCGTGTGGATCGAAGAAATGTTCGGCGACTTAAAAACATGGCTTTGATCTGGAGCGTACTATGTTGCGACACGCACCTCGTTTATCTCGCTTTGACTTTAGCCGTTGCATTTCTTTATGTTTGGCTCCTTTCATCGGGGAGTCGCACGCTCCGAGCTGGGCTTCCCAACTTGGTGGATCGAAAAGATCGTCGTGACTTGAGCCTCTTCAAATCGGATTACGTTTCATCGAAAGAAATTTACTTCGGTCAATTCCAATTTCGGTATTCCTTTGTGCACGTTCTTGAAACTGTCAGGTGACTAGTTATTTTTCACATCTTTTCTTGGATTGATGGCTGGATTCCTCGTTACACATTTAGTGTGCTCATTCTTATCTTTCCGCTATGGCAATGGCTGCCTTTTATTATCATTACATATTTAAACTCGGTGGCTCTTAAGACTCTGTCCATATTCAAGCCACTCTTGAAATTTGACGAAGAGAACCTAAAAAAACTGAAATATGAATTCACATTCATGCCGTCAAATCATGTGATTCTTAATGCTGTGTTTTGGGCAATCGTCTACTCTACTGTAGATTTGTTCACCCTTCGACCTCTTTATACCGACGTGGGTCTCAGGAGCACATTCTCTACAATTGTATCAATCGAAGGTTTGATCTGTTATTGCACAGGAAGCGTGATCTATTATCATTCTGTTCGCCAACTACTCTTGGTGAATAAAACTGTAAAACTTGTGGAACATTTCAACTTATTCCATCTCGAACCAGTCTATGCCTTTTCACGGCTCACTGCACAAACTGGTATATCTTGGGTGATTCTTCTCGGTTTGACCATTTTGCTTGTTCCGCTCAAGTTAGCCAATGGAGTGATGCTGGGGATATTTTTTTTGCAAGTTCTAATGGCAGCCGCCGCTTTCGTCTTACCTTTGTGGGTGGTACGCCAACGTCTATTGCTAGAAAAACGCAAACTCATTACCGAAAACCATCACCGTGTGGAAGCGGTATTGGCGTTATTACATCAAGAGATTGACGAAAAAAAGTTAAGTGAAGTTGAACAGCTTAATAGCGTCATTTCTGGGTTAAGCGCTGAGCGTGATATTTTGGAAAAAATTCCCACTTTTCCTTGGAGAACAGAAACGCTAACTGGCTTTCTTTCCGCCACGATTCTTCCAATCATACTTTTGATCATTCAACTAATCATTGAGAAATGGCTGAGTACATGATGTTTGTTGCGGGCTAACAAAGCGTGAGGTGACCGCCCCCTCCGCCTTCGGCACCTCCCCCAATTGAAGATCACAATTGGAGGAGGAAGATCCAGTGGCTTTGAGTTTTTTCTGCTCACGAGCAGAGTCCGTGGGTGGCGCAGCGACCGTCAACGCAAACGGTTGGGCGGCTGTCCGCAAGCAGTTCACAATAAGTTGAAAGCGATTCGAAATGGAAATAACATCAACTCAACCATCGGTTCAAAATCAATTTATGGAAGTTTTCAAATTTGACTATCAAGATTTGTTGTCAAATAAAACGGCAACCTCAGTGAAGCCCAAAAAGAAGCGTGTTATGAATTACGCGGTAACGTCGTTTTCAATTTTTCAAGTCGTTGGGCTATTTTTTACAGGGATGTTTTTGTTTGTATCAAAAAAACCTTTTAGTGAAATATCTTTGGCAATCCCAGGATTTTTTCTCGTTATCTTTACAATTATTGGTGCGTCACTGGCTTGGTTACATTGGAGTACTTATAGTTTGGGAACTGTAAAACGGCTTTATGGAAAAGTGGAATTTCAAGAAGTGAAAGGCATGTTATTTCTGTGCATTGAAGAAACACGGATTAGAATGTTGCTGGATGTTGTAAATCTTTTCGAGAAAAATTCCGTTTATGCTATTTATTATGCAGATCCAATTTCAACAATCATGTCCGTAGAGAAAGTATCGTGAAAGCAACGCCGCCCACCGATTAGCGCAGGTGTGCGCCCTCCGCCTACGGCACCTCCCCCAAATCCTGATGGAGAGTTGGGATGGGAGGGAGAAGTTGGGAATCGGATTTGGAGGAGGAAGATCCAGTGGCTTCAAGTTTTTTCTGGTCACGAGCAGAGTCCGCGGGTGGCGGAGCGCCACGGTCCGCGTGAAGGGTTGGGCAGTTCCTTCCGCAACGAGTTAAAAAATATTTCCGAAAATGCGTATGCTTAAGGGTTTGTCCAAAAATACGAACACTGAAAAAAAGCTTGTCGGAAAATAGATAACGGACGCGCAAGAAAACAAAGAAAACGTTCACTGTCGGTGAACTGCGCCGCTCGCACGCTGGAAAACAAAAGGCGGGGTAGCAACAGCAAGGAAAGCAATGCAGTCCTGGAGGAAACACGCAAGAGTGGCCCCCAAAAAACAGCCGCAAGAGCGCCCGCGTGGACACGGAACTCCGCAAGCCAAGGTGAAATTGGGCTGCGATTTCTCGTTAGCTCGTGGATTAGGATATACCCTGAGAGGAACCAAACGCTCAGCGAAAACGCGGCCGCCCACCCGGCAAAAGCCTGTCTCCAGAAAATCGACGTTCACCGACCGCTTTGGAAGGCAACCGTCCCCGCGCCAAAGGCAAAGCTCCGGCCCACGGGCCGGATCGGGGCTCTCGACCGCGGTGTGCAGCGCGCTGGGCTGGAGAGGGCGCGCAAAGCGTCCGATGCCGGTGATGGCTTTGGAAAGTGACACAAACCCGGAGTCAACTTGTCCCGGCCCGGAACCTCTCGCCCTGACAACCGCGAAACCCAGTGTCGACACCGAATCCGGCGTGCACCACCAAGTAAGGATTTCAATGAAGCGTCTATCTCTTATTCCGTTAATAGTAATACTGACAGCCTGTGTAAGTTCGCCTGCGCCAGTTACCCCCACCCAGAAGATTGAAACAGCAACTCCAACTCCAACACCTACAGTTACTATTACTGACACTGCGGAACCGACTTCAACGGTTACACCAGATCCGCTTGCAAATGCTCCGAAAGGATACACAAATTTTGATAAAGAGATGGGAGTTTGGACACGGATCGATACAGATTCTGGAAAAACCATATTCTGGGATGCAGAGCGAGAAGAAGAAGTCAGCGTATTGTTCGAAAATGATTTGTGGGATAACAGACCTGATCTTGAAGGAAGATTACCTGATACATTAAGGCTGAAAGTATTTATCAGTACAAAATTTACAAACTGGAACGCACTCTCAATATCACACGAAGAAAACAAGAATCCTTTTGGAGTAAGTGATTGGACGGTCATATTTCAAAACTTTTTATGGGATGTTATGATAAGGCGGGAAATGATAAAAGATAAGGTGGATTTTGATGATGACATATATTATGGAGAAGGGTACACCCGTAATTACAATACGATAGAAGGTCCTCAAACCATCACCTTGAAGCATGGCAATGTGATAACTGTTCATATTATTGACGGTTTTGAAGAACTTAAGGCAGATAAAGAAAATAACTATTTTTACGAAGTAACGGGTGGAAAAACAATAGATGCACCATCAATGACATACATGATCCATCTAACTTCAGATGTAAATGGGAACACGTACGTAGAAATTGCTCCAAACAATTCCGATGTTGCTACATGGTCAGAGAGGCGAATCATGGAAATGTTTCTTGTAGGATTTGGTAATGCACTAGCGAACCCAGATGATCCCATAGTGATAAAAGCCGCTGGCTTTAGTTCTGATTTGGTGAATAATCACGACGCTTTTCCCTATTTTATTTTCTCTTGGCAGAGTAGTGTTCGGTAACATTGCAATCAAAAAGCATGCACAGCCCCCTCCGTCCTTCGGACACCTCTTCTGTCCTCACCGCACTGCAACAAACGCAGTGCGGCGCAAGTGTCGGACCGCGCAGCGTCCCCTAAAGGGGAAGACTGCGGATTGGGAGGGGTCTGGCTTCGAGTTTTTTCTGCTCACGAGCAGAGTCCGCGGGTGCGGGGCGCCACGGTCCGCGCGAAGGGTTTGACCGATGTTGGTCTCAATCCTTACTCTCAATATTCGCTTTTTCGACAGTCTCGTTAGCCTGCTCTTTGTATCCATAAATGCCATTAAAAACAAGGTATTGAATTACTCGCCATGAATCAATCAAGCCGTTCACAACTTTTCGATAATTGGGCAAAGAATTACGATAACTCTATCACATCAGATAAAGATGGTTTCCCCTTTGCTGGCTATGAAAGGATTTTAGAGCAAGTTGTCAGCTTGGCGGAAGTCAAACCCAATACGCGAATACTTGACCTCGGTATTGGCACAGGTAATTTAGCCGAACGATTTGTCAACAAAGGTTGTAATGTGCATGGATTGGATTTCTCAGCCGAAATGCTGACTCAAACAAAAGCCAAGTTACCACAAGTTAATCTTGTTCA
This sequence comes from Candidatus Villigracilis saccharophilus, assembly GCF_016711665.1. NCBI lineage: Bacteria > Bacillati > Chloroflexota > Anaerolineae > Anaerolineales > Candidatus Villigracilaceae > Candidatus Villigracilis > Candidatus Villigracilis saccharophilus. Next base: position 64,282 of record NZ_JADJSO010000068.1, on the reverse strand, counting down.
AGCAAACTTACTAGACGATTGGACAAAAGAACTCCAAACACCTTTTGACCGAGTTGTATCCGCTTATGTTTTCCATGAATTTAACCTTGAAACAAAGATAAGATTGCTTCAACAAATATCAGCACATTGCCTTTCAACGAGTGGTTTTATTCTGGTCGCTGATATTGCTTTTCCCGATGTTGCTATTCGCACAGCGGCTTCTCAACACTGGCAATGGGATGAAGACGAATACTACTGGGCAGCAGATGAAGCAATCACCGCATGTGAACAGGCAGGTTTACAAGTCGCATATCAGCAAATTTCAAGTTGTGGCGGAGTTTTCACTTTCACAAGCAAGGGCGCAGGCTAACACCGCGTGAGGTGACCTCTTCTGTCCTCGCCGCACTGCAACAAACGCAGTGCAGCGCAAGTGTCGGACCGCGCAGCGTCGCCTAGAGGGGAAGACTGCGGATTGGGAGGGATCTGGCTTGGAGGTTTTTTCTGCTCACGAGCAGAGTCCGCGGGTGCGGGGCGCTGATCTAAGCCTAGTTTGAGCCTGTTCATCCACCGCTGCCTGCAGGGTTTGACCGATGTTGGTCTCAATCTTTACTCTCAATATTCGTTTTTTCGACAGTCTCGTTGGGCGGCAAGTGGTGCAACAATAGACTAGAACGAAAGTCATAAGATAAAGGACAATGCTTCACGCTACCAGACTATTAATCTTTGCGTCAATTCGATAAATTGAGAAGTAAAAAAATGTCTAAATTTGATTCACTGCCAGAACGCATACTACTCAGAAATGGTGCACTTTTAATTGTTCCTCCGATGGTCATTACATTTGGGCTTTGGGGAGCATTGCCTATTGCTTATAGTCCTGACATATTCTGGAAAGACATACCTAGATGGCTGGGCTTATTTGAAAACATATTTCGAATTTTAGTTTTTAGCCTTCCAGGAGTTTTATATTTTGGAAAAAGAGAAAAGGGGCAATCTTTGGGCTGGTATTTATATTTCGGAGGATTGTCTGTTTACCTTGTGAGTTATTTAGCGCAAATAGTTTATCCTGACAGCCCATGGAGTCAAAGCATAATTGGTTTTACTGCTCCTGCCTGGTCAACCATATTTTGGTTTTCTGGGATTGGTTTAGTATGTGCGCGAAGTTGGCTCCCGATTCCTTGGCATCGCGCAATTTATTTGTTGAGCGCAACCATTTTTTTTGGTATTCCATATTGGGCATACTGGATTGGTTTATTTCAACATGTTTCAGTAAGTTTTATTTCGAAAAAGCCGCCGAACAAAGAGTGAGGTTACCTCTTCTGTCCTTCGGACCGCGCAGCGTCCCCTAGAGGGAAAGATTGCGCTGGCTTCGGGGTTTTTCCTGCTCGCGAGCAGAGTCCGCGCAAACGGTTGGGCGGCTGTCCGCCAAAAAGTGAAGCAAAACATTGTCTACTTTTCAATTGTGGACATACAAAAACGGCTCATTAGGAAATATAAAGACTAACGAATCAGATTAGGGTAATTGAAATGAGCAAAGAAGAAAAGAATGTTCGGTATAGTTGGCATCTACTTCTAATAGTTGCGGTGTTTCTATTTCTTTATGGGATTGCTGTGTATGATTACATTATGACCGTCAGTCATAATCAAACTTATTTCGAGTATCTTCGTTACAATCAAGTCGTCATCGATTATTTTACAAATTATCCCCCAGTTCCCTTTGTGTTTTGGACTATCAACGTCTTTGGTGGTGTAGTTACGCTATTGTTAATGTTGCTAAAAAAAGAAATGGCTTTTTTCTTTTCAATAATTACTTTTGTTTCTATGTTACTGCTGGATTTCGTCACATTCGGTTTCCTCAATCGTTGGAATGTGATCGGAGCAAAAGCATCAACCATTGATGTTCTCATGCTGGCATTGACATTAGGTCTTTGTGTTTATAATTATTTTCTTTTCAAAAAATCATATAAATGAATGGTGTGAGGCAATTTGTAGGTGATTCTAGGCAAAACGCCGCCCACCGATTAGCGCAGGTGTGCGCCCCCCCTCCGTCCTTCGGACACCTGATCTTGCCCCGATAAAGTGGACACAAAAGATGTCCAGATCCAGTAGACTAGGAAGAACAGGAGCAGGATCATGGATGAAAAGAAAACAAGTTATCGGAAATATGCTGAAGAATTCAAATTAGAGGCTCTGGAACTTTTGAAGAGCAGCGGGAAAAGTGCCGGGCAGATCGAGCGTGATCTTGGCATCACACCAGGGCTGCTAGTGAAATGGAGAGATCGATATCAGGTCATTGCCCAAGGAGAAAAGCAAGCCCACTTGGAAGCGAGTGATTTTGAAGCCGCCAAGCGTGAAATCAAACGACTGCAACGGCGATTGGCAGAAGTGGAAGAAGAACGCGAGATCCTACACCTGCCCTGGCGGGCGGTGCCAGGGAAAAAAACGATCAATATATTCTCACGCAAAAGCGAATGAGATACAAATTCATTCGGGAGCATCGGCAGGAATTTAGTATCCAACGCATGTGCCAGCTTTTGAAGGTGACACGCAGTGGGTATTATGCTTGGCGCCCAGAAAAAGCAAGACCACGAGAATTGGAAAACCAAGTATTAGTGGCACAAATTCATGCGGAATACAAACTGAGCCGTGAGACCTATGGCAGCCCGCGCATTCAGGCAAGCCTATTGCGACAGGGCGTGAAGTGTGGACGAAATCGAGTGGCACGCTTAATGCGCAAAGAAGGTCTTTGCCCTCAGAAACGACGCAGATGGCATCCAGTGACTACCCAGCGTCAGCCAGGTGTGATCCCAGCACCTAATCGTCTGAATCAGGAGTTCTCGACAGACACCGTGAATAGGAAATGGGTCAGTGATTTCACATACATCGATACAGCCGAAGGTTGGTTATTTTTAGCGATCGTTCTTGATCTGTTCTCACGTAAAGTAGTGGGGTGGGCAATGTCTGATCAAATGAATACAGCTTTGGTTGAGGGCCGCCTTGTATATGGCTTTACAAGGACGCCAACCCACAGAAGCTCTTCTGCATCATTCCGATCAAGGCAGCCAATACACCAGCGCTGTTTATCAGAGCCGTTTGATAAACGCAAGCATTCAAATGAGTATGAGTCGTGTTGGAAATTGTTATGACAATGCAGTCGCTGAAAGTTTCTTCGGCACGCTGAAGGCTGAATGTGTGACCGGTCAGTTTGCAACCCAAGCTCTGGCGCGCACCACCATATTTGAGTACATTGAGGTTTGGTACAATCGTCGGCGCTTGCACTCCACTCTCGGCTATCTCAGCCCGGTCGAGTTCGAGCATCTACCTGGACATTAATCGTGTCTATTAAACCGGGGCAAGATCAACCTCCCCCAAATACTCAAGGTAGTGTTGGGAAGGGATGTATTAACTGGTTATCGTATTTGGAGGAGGAAGATCGGCGGTGGAAATGGTATGGTGAGGTTTCGGGCGATGACAGGTTGATGGTAAGTTATACAAAAATTCTTGCTGAACACATAGTTAGCCACCTCCTTGCAAAATTTACACTTAAGAGTGACAATGTTTGAAGTTGATTCCATAGGTCAAGAAAAAAATTCTCAGACGAAAAAACCTACAAGTCGTCAAACTTTTATACTCGCAATCATTGCCGTTATTATTTTGGGATGTCCGCTTCTGTATTGTCTAATTATTCCCGCAACCACTGGACAATATTGTCCCGACCCAATAAGCGGACATATTCCTGCAAAAGCAGAACAAATATTTTTAGATAAAATATTTGAATCAGCCGCAAGAAAAGACTATAAATGGCTGGTAACAGTAAGCACAGATGAAGCACTTGCACAATTGAAAGAAATACAGCCAAAGGTTACAAGAAATTATAAAATTGTATCTGTGGACGACCTCTCTGGAATGTATGAAAGAACTATTCAATTTGAAAATGGCACTAAGGTGTATCTAACATTTCATGGAAATTGGACTGCGTGCCCTGATTTTAATGTCACAGAACAAGAAGTTTTTGAAAACTTAAAGTTAACTTACATAGAAAAGCGTGAGTGAAAAATAAAAAGGTGGCTACCGATTAGCGCAGGTGTGCGCCCCCTCCGTCCCGCTTCGGACACCTACCACTCGCTCACCTGCACCGCACAAACCGCAGTGCGGTGCAAGTGTCGCTTCGGGTACGATGTCCCCCAATTGGCCCCACAAAAGCATGCGGGGCAGGCGATCACAATTGGAGGAGGAAGATCGGCGATGACAGGTTGATGTTTTGTGTTGTATATAGTATGTTATACGATTTTCTCTGTATAACACCCCGTACGGGGGTGTTATACAAAAAATTTTGCTGAACACATAGTTGGGCATCGGCATAGGAGACACTAAAACTAAAATGAAGCTTACTAGCATTCCCATGGATTCGACATTCACTCCACAAGCCAAGACTTTCGGAAGTGTCGCTGCATGGATGACCTTCATTGTGACCGAAGTCTATGCGGTTGTGTCGGGGGTGGCATACGCATCGCAAGGGGCGGCCGTGGAGAGCGGACCTTTTCTCTCGATCATGGCACTATTAGTTGTCGTGATGGGACCGTTTTTGGTACTCTCGATGATAGCGGTCCACGCCTATGCGTCACCGAACCACAAACTGTACAGCCTTGCAGCCCTCGTTTTCATGATCGCTTGCGTGACAATCACCTCCTGCGTCAACTTCTTGCTGCTTATAGTGAGCAGCCAGCCTGATTTGTTTTCGGAGTCATGGCGCGCGATATTCCTTCCATGTAAGTGGCCAGCTCCCGCTTTCGTTCTGGACAATTTCGTCTGGGATTGGTTTTTTGGAATATCGATGCTACTGGCAGCGCCAATCTTTGGCGGAAACACTCTCAAGGCTGCACTGCGCCTTGTGATGATTTTGAGCGGAGTCCTATGTCTCGCGGGATTGGTCTGGCTCGCGGTCGCCCCTGCGCAGGCCATCGTTATTGGCATCCTCGGTTGGGGGGCAGCAGGCCCCATAGTATTCCTCCTTCTCGCAAAAATGTTTGGAAGTGTTAATTCCGAGGCTAGGGAGACTCCTGCGCCCTAACGAGCCCTATGTGCAACGTGTCAATCAGTAAGCGTTCTATGTAGCAAACGCCGCCCAACATAGCGTGAGGTGACCTCTTTTGTCCTTCGGACCGCGCAGCGTCCCCTAAAGGGGAAGACTGCGGATTGAGAGGGATCTGGCTTTGAGTTTTTTCTGCTCATGAGCGGAGTCCGCGGGTGCGGGGCGCTGATCTAAGCCTAGTTTGAGCCTGTTCATCCACCGCTGCCTGCAGGGTTTGACCGATGTTGGTCTCAATCTTTACTCTCAATATTCGGTTTTTCGATAGTCTCGTTGGCCTGCCCCTTGCGCAACAAGGTAAAAATACATTTCCTGAAAAGCATATCCTCAGATAAGGATTTCAATGAAACTACTATCTTTTATTCTGTTAATTGTAACCCTGACAGCCTGTGTCAGTTCACCCGCGCCAGTCACCCCTGCCCCGAAAATTACAACAGCAACTTCAACACCTACATTTATTATTACCGAGACTGCGGAACCAACTTCAACTGTTACACCAGATCCACTTGCAAATGCTCCCAAAGGATATACAAATTTTGATAAAGAAATAGGAGTGTGGACACGAATCGATGCAGAATCTGGAAAAACTATATTTTGGGATGTTGAGCGAAACGCCGAGTACAGTCTATTGTTTGAAGATGACTTGTGGGATCATAGACCAGATTTGGAAAGTAATTATGAAGACTCAATGCGATTGAAAGTCTTTATCAGTCCCAAATTAACAAATTGGAATAAATTGACAGTAACTCACGAAGAAAATATGGATCCAACAGGGACAATTAATTGGACACTTGTATTTCTAAGCTTTTTACAGGATGAAATGGTGCGTAAAGGCATACTTGAAAATAAAGACGATTTCTCTTGGGAGAGATACTATGATTCAACAGGATACACAAGAAATTACATCACTTTAGATGGTCCACAAAGGCTGACGCTAAAACATGGTAATATCTCAACCGTTCACATTATTGACGGTTTTGATGAACTTAAAGCAGACAGCGAGAATAACCAATTTACTGAGGTAATAGGCGCGGGTACAATAGATGCGCCAGCAATTACATTCATTATGCGTATCACTTCTGATGCGGATGGAAATACATTCACCGAAATTGCTCCAAAAATTACTGATGTAAGCTTATGGTCAGATGAAAGAATCATGGAGTGGTTCCTGTTTGGTTTTGCTAACGCATTGTGCATACCTGACGAGCCGCTGATTCCTAGACCAGCTTCATTTAGTTCTGATTTAGTAAATAATCACGATAATTATCCGTATTTTATTTTCACTTGGCAGAAATAGTATTCTGTAACATTGCAATCAAAGAGCGTGCCAACAAAGCATGACTAGCCCCCTCCGTCCTTCGGACACCTCCCCCAATTGAAGATCACAATTGGAGGAGGAAGGGCGGCTGGCTTCGGACGGCTTCGGGTTCTGCTGGCGAGCGGAGTCCCTGGGTGGAGGGCATGGTCCGCGTGAAGGGTTGGGCGCTGACGTAGTAAAGAATAAAGGCTTGGATTGGAAAAACAAAGGAGATCAAAATGCATGTGCCAGAATTCTCTATGAATACACCGCGCGATGACCCATACAAGACCTATAAATTCAGGGTCATGTGGGAAGGCAGGTACGTAGCCGGGATGAGCAAAGTCAGCGGCCTGACCCGCACTACCCAAGTGGTCACGCATCGCGAGGGCGGTGATCCCAGCCAAGTCCATCGCTCACCGGGGCAAACGGAGTTTGGTCCCATCACGCTGGAACGCGGTGTAACCCACGACGAAGACTTTGAGGCGTGGGCAAACAAAGTTTGGAACCGCTCCAACGCAGTCGGGAATGAAATCTCACTTCAGGATTTTCGCAAAGATATCAATATTGAGCACTACAATGAAGCCGGTCAGAAAGTGGAGGCATATAAAATCTTCCGCTGTTGGGTTTCCGCATATACTGCCCTGCCCGACCTTGATGCCGGCAATGCCGTCGCGATCCAATCCATCACGCTGCAAAACGAAGGTTGGGAACGCGACACACGTGTCACCGAACCGACATAACCCGGTTTCTAAAGCAAAACATTGGTGATTGCCATTGCAGAACGGTTGTCTCGCTGCTCTTCAGTAAATTAGATATTCTCTTCATAGAAGCGCCCAACACAGCGTGAACCTGACGTGTGGGATTCTTCGGCACGCTTCGCGTCAAGCATTTTTCTGGCTTCGGGTTTTTCCTGCTCACGAGCAGAGTCCACGGGTGCGGGGCATGGTCCGCGTGAAGGGTTGGAGCGCCTTATATAAGAGGTTTATGAAGAATCAGTATTTTGGTGACATAAACGATTACAAAAAGTACGGGTTATTGCGGAGCCTCGCGAATAATGGTCTGTATAAAATTGGTCTATGTTGGATGTTGACTGCTAACGATGGCAGATCCGATGGGAGATTTATAACTTATCTCAATGAACCAAAACGCTGGCGCAATTATGACCCGGCATTGTTTGACTTGCTTCAAAAACGGGTAATATTCGAAAGCAATCGCAACATCTCGGTGACAGAAAATATAGTAATGCTACCAAAGGCCGAATTTTTTTCTGAATTTCTTACAGACGCTAAGAGTGATCGGATTGCGTACTTTAAAGAAATGAAAGCAAAACTATCAAGCTGTGACATAATATTTTTTGACCCTGATAATGGCATCGAAACGAAGTCAAAAAATAAAGGGCAACGGGATTCGGCAAAATTTATTTATTGGGATGAAATAAGCGACACATTTCAATCTGGACATTCAACTTTAATATATCAACATTTCCCGCGTGAAGAACATACATCCTTTATCCAGCGCATTGTCAAGGACATTTGTGCAAGGTTGAGTCCAAGTAAGGTCTATTGGTTCCGTACTTCGCAAGTCGTTTATTTTTTGGCTGTACAAGAAAAACATTCGGATTACATTGCCACTAGAGTTAAATTCATAGAAGAACAATGGGGTAGCCAAATCCAGTCGGGTTCACATAGCGCGGAGTGACCCCTCCGCCTTCGGCACCTCCCCCAATTGAAGATCACAATTAGAGGAGGAAAAGATCCAGTGGCTTTGAGTTTTTTCTGATCGCGAGCGGAGTCCGCGGGGGGCAACACGCAGCTAACGCAAACCATTAGGCACCGTAGAGTTCGGGAAAGGTATAAGAATTTTATGGATTTTAAAGAAGCTTTTAGAACCGGAAAACGGAAGGCTTATTTCTTATGGATTAAGCGTAAGGAGCAATTAATCCTTACGCTGACTGAATTCATGTCTGTGGCGCAACCAGTTAATACCAGTAGTCTTGGGGTGCAAGATATTCCAGTAAAGAACATTATTGGGACAGAAGCACGTTCGGACGACTTTGCGCAAGGTTTTTTTCCAATTCGAGTTAGTATGAAAGAGAGATGGTCACGAATTCAAGCACTGATGCTTGGCCCGGGTATTCCCGATGCCATCACGGTTTTCGAATATGGGAATGCTTATTTCGTTCGAGACGGAAACCATCGTGTGTCTGTAGCAAAGACGAATGGTATTGAGTTCATCTCTGCAGAAGTCACGCAGTTAAAAATTCCGATCACTGTTCCCCCTGAGATGACACGTCAGAAACTACCCTTGTTTCGAGCCAAGTATGCCTTTGCACAAGAAACACCCGTTTTCAAATACATTCCAGAAGAAGAGTTTCGAGTCGCCTGTCCTGAGAATTGGTCGTATCTCAAGAAAGAAATCTTTGAACTCCACAAGCAGTTTTACATCAGAAATTATAATCGGGTTATGGAAGATGAAGAGTTGATCCCCAACTGGAATTTCATCTTGTATTCGCGCGCCATCGAATATATTCAAAAAAACGCAATGATCCATCTATTTCCGGGAAAGTTAGAAACAGATATCTTTTGTGACATGATCCGCTTACTTAACAGCTATCCGGACCCGGATTCTAAGTGGATTGAAGAAGTTTACGATGCGCTGGTTCAAAAAGCGATGAAACGGAATTGGCTGCGTGTAATTCCCATGTTTTTTTAGCAAAACACTCATCAACTATCAGATGAGCACCGAAGAAGAACGGACCCGCTTTTTAAATCAGTCAAAACTACTTGTATTTCACCCTGATGCAATCCTTCCACCAGGAAATAAAAGATGGTATCGGTTTTTGATTGAACACGTGCTCAGGCAGCATGTATTTTCCATGAAAAAGAAACTTGGACGGGTTCCCTATTTACATGCATTAATTCACGACTGGTATGACATCCTATTTCATCCCGCCCAAAAATTCTATCAGAACAATCAGATGACTATTCCATTTTCACAGTTTTACATGCGATGGACACGGGAACACTACCGTACTCTCTTTTCTGGAGACATCGAGGTGACACCTGAAAGACTTGAAAAGACATTCAGGGAAACCTTGACTAAATTGGTCGTGCGATAATGAATAAGCGCCTACCGATGAGTAGCAGGTATGCCCCCTCCGTCCTTCGGACACCTCTTCTGTCCTTTGGACCGCGCAGCGTCCCCTGGAGGGGAAGGCTGCGGATTGGGAAGGATCTGGCTTCGGTTTTTTTTCTGCTCGCGAGCAGAGTCCGCGGGTGCGGGGCGCTGATCTAAGCCTAGTTTGAGCCTGTTCATCCCACTCCACCGCTGCCTGCAGGGTTTGACCGATGTTGGTCTCAATCTTTACTATTAATATTCGGTTTTTCGACAGTCTCGTTGGGCGCTGGCAAATATGAATGCAAAGAAATCTATGTCCAATCGCAACAAAAAGATTATCCTCGTTGGTGTTGCCTTAATAGCAACCATTATCTTTATAGCCAATGTTATATTGAATGAAACCTGGTTTTCGCCTGAGGCAATTGCAATTCATATTGTGATTGACAACCGAACCAATAAACAAATAGGACCGTTTGTTATATCGGAATACCGAGACTCTGAACCTTTGCAAATCAACCAGATAGAGCCTTTTTCAAAAGCGAATGTTTATTATTTAAAATCTAAGTCTGGCGGTGAAAACGAAATTACAATGACGGACAGTAACGGCAAAGAGTATCCTGTTGTTCCTTATTTTGAGCAAGATCAAAGAGGGCGTGTGGATATTCGTGTCGAATGTGCATCTGCCGAAGGTCTTTCTGGAAAGAAAAGAGAAATGATTTCTTGGTATTTTTCGTTTGAATGGAGCTCTTGGGGAACGCGCGATTGCAAGAATACTTATGATTAATTTGCATGATCGAATAATTGTGAAGGACAAAATTGCAAAGTCAAAATCGTCATGCAAAATGCGCCCAACAAAGCGTGAGGTGACCTCTTCTGTCCTACGACCGCGCAGCGTCCCCTAGAGGAGAAGGCTGCGGATTGGGAGGGATCTGGCTTCGTTTTTTTCTGCTCGCGAGCAGAGTCCGCGCGAAGGGGTGGCGGTTGCGCCCATCACTGTGTAACCTTTATTGGTAAGTTTAGAAATAAGCGGAGATTGCTATGATTGAAAAACTCATCTTGACCCTGGTCTGACTCTACGCCCTGCCAGTTCAATAGACACCAATGCCGTAGCAAAACTCAATCATGATGTTGCGGAAATGGAAGGCGATTCGCTGTTTGTGCTTACCGCTGAAGAACTGGCAAACGAGTGGAAAAATGAAGGCTTCAACGTGGAGCGTGATGTTTTTGTTGTAGAAACCAGTGATGGACGTTTGGTTGGTAGTGAAGAATTCTATAATGAGAGCGGTCACTATAAACTTAAAGCCGATGGATGTGTCCATCCAGAATTTAGAGGGCTGGGCATTGGCTCATCCCTACTTGAAAAAATGACCGAGCGCGCGCAGGCTGAACTGAAACTTGCCGCGCCTAATGTCCGGGTATTTATCCAAAGTTTAATCAATAACAAAGATGAAGCGGGTCACAACTTGCTTAAAAATAATGGATATTCTCTTGTTCGTTATTTTTGGCGCATGGAAATCAAATTACAGGAAACCCCACCCGCTATAAACCTTCCTTCTGGCATTGAACTGCGACCATTCATCAAAGATGAACATGCGGTTGCAGTCTGGCAAGCAGACGATGAAGCATTCCGTGACCATTGGGGCAGCCACGATCGTACCTTTCAAGAATGGTCTCATGCAAAATTTGGCAACCCCAATTTTGACCCTACGCTATGGATGATTGCATGGGATGGAAATGAAATAGCAGGCTTTTCCCAGAACCGCTTCCGTAAAGGAATTGGCTGGATTGGAACAATTGCCGTCCGTCGCCCATGGCGTGGAAAAGGTCTTGGCATAGCCCTAATGCATCATACTTTTGGCGAGTTTTACAAACGCGGTACGGCAATCATTGGTTTAGGTGTTGATTCTGCCAACCTAACAGGAGCCACCCGTCTTTATGAGCGGGCAGGCATGTATGTAGCAGGTGAATTTTCTTTGTACGAAAAAGAATTGAGAATGGGAGAAAGTTAGCCTTTCCAAAAACACCGCCCACCGATTAGCGCAGATGTGAAGAGATAGGACCTCTTCTGTCCTTTGGACCGCGCAGCGTCCCCTAGAGGGGGAAGACTGCGGGTTGGGAGGGATCTGGCTTTGGGGTTGTTCTGCTCCCAGACAGAGTCTGCGCCAGCGCCATGCTTCGCGAGCGCAAAGGGTTGGGCGGCAACGGCAGGGCGTTCGATCTTCCTTTTCTTGATTGAGATGTAGCGAGCTGCGATAATGGCAGGAACTATTATGATCGGAGGAAATATGGCTAAACATAGTCGAGTGACGCTGGAAATCGGACCGAAATGCAAGAAGGTGGTGGCGGTAGCACCTGATTGGCCCGGGCTTGAGCGCGGGGCGAAGACCGGGGAAGAAGCAATCGAAAGATTACGTTTTTATATCCCGCGATATTCACAAGTGGCAAAATTAGCCGAATTGGACGCGGAGTTTGACAAGATCAAGAACTTCAAGGTGGTCGAGCAATATCCAGGAACGGGATCAACTGACTTCTGGGGCATCTCATTTGCGTTTTCGGGCATCGATAGGCAAGCCATGTCGGATAAAGAATTGGAGCGTGAGTTGACGCTAATGCAAGCGTGCTGGGCGTTTTTCGACGATGTGCGCGGGCGGGTGTCGGCTGAGATGCAGAAGGGTTCGCGAGGAGGAGGGCGTGATCGGTACCAAATCGTCCGTCATACGTTCCTGGCGGAGTTGGACTGGACAAAGAAGCTCAACCTGCCCGTCGAACTGGCTCCATTGTTGACCGACGAAGGATTGATCGCGCACCGCAACGCCTATTGCAACGCAATTCGAGACTACCACTCACGGGGTATATTGGCAGGCAAGGTGTCGAAATGGCCTCTCCGATACCTAATTCGGCACACCGCTTTTCACACCTTAGACCATGCCTGGGAAATGGAAGACAAGGATATGACTGTCAAACAACCGTGAGGTGCCGCCCACCGATGAGTAGCAGGCGCGAAGAGATCGGACCTCTTCTGGCCTCGCCGCACTGCAACAAACGCAGTGCTGCGCAAGTGTCGGACCGCGCAGCGTCCCGCCCCCTCCGTCCTTCGGACACCTCCCCCAAATCCGACAGATCGACCGTCGGATTTGGGGGAGGAAGATCCAGTGGCTCGAGATTTTTCTGATCGCGAGCAGAGTCCGCGCGAAGGGTTGGGCGCTGACTGAGCCACTAAAGTAATATCTTGCAAAGGAAGTAAATGTGTCCAATAAAAAGTGTCCGCATTGCAGTATATGGAGTATAGCTTCTGCATTATGTTGTGATATTGTGGGCACAACTTTGAAAAAGGGAATGTAGATGAGTCCTACAAATAAGAAGGGTTTATTGCCGCAGTGGTATTACTGGGTGTTTGTGCCTTTCTCTGCGCTGGTCTATACTGTGTTCTGCTGGTGGTTTGCGCTGGAAGCCTGGGGCTATCGTGGTGAAACAAAGCCGTGGTGGTTTGATACAGCCTTTATTCTGGCGATACCAGGTATGTCATTCCCGCCTTACATTGGTACGCTATTATGGGGCGGACTTATGGGATTTGGAATCATCAGGCTGGCTCAATGGATTTGGAAAGTGTGCCACCGCCCTTTGGATGAATAGGTTTAATCATCTAAAATGATAGTGAACATCACAATGCCAAAGAGTCGCAAAATTCGCGTCCACAAAGCGTGGCACTGTCTGCGCGATTTACAAGCATTTTTCTGGTTTTGGTTTTTTTTCTGCCCCCGAGCAGAGTCCACGCCTGGGGCACTGTCCAGTAACGGAAAGCGTTAGTCCGCTCTCTAATCTTAGAAGGTTTTTTATGAAGGATCAAACATCCAATAATCACCAGCCCAACAGAATTCCGTGGAATTTTATTGGGCAGATTGTTCTAGCCCTGGTCTTTTTTTACTTGTTGGGCTTGCTGATGAATTCTTTAAGTTTTGCTGGGAGGAATGGTGTTGACATACAAGCAACACAAGCCATTTCTTCATTAGAGATCTTCGATAATTTTGGATTTAAAGTGTTTGACACAAAATGGAATGAGTCTACCTGGGCAGAAGTTGGCTCAGGATCACATATTGAGCAGCTTGATGGAATATTGATATTGTCGCGTGAAGTGGAAGGCTTTGGCGGACTCGTTGCCCATCGACGCAAATGGTATCTCAGTCAAATCAACTACATAGAGAGCAGACTGATGTTAAGCAGTGATATTCAAACGTTGGCTGGGGATATTGGCTTTGAGATCAATACTGATATTGGCGGAAATATGTGGTTTGCCAAATGTGGAATTCAGGGTGGGCAGGGTAAAAATACGGCATCAATTCTTTGTAATACAGCAGATGGATTTTCAACAACCGCTGTGAAAGCCTCATATGATACATGGTGCCTTGTAAGATTTGAAGTTGATTCTGAAAACGGAGCGATAACTTTCTTTGTTGACGGACAAAATGTTGGCAAATACCTTCCACAAGATATAAACAAGTTAAAAAATGCGGAATATTCACTTATACTGGACGGATCCTCGTCAAACAAAGGTTCTATTACTGGTTCGTTTGATTATGTACAATTGAAAAACAAATAAGTCTTGAAATCATCAAAAACGGATTATATGGTTGATCGCACGCTTCCGGGAGGAGGAGAAGCGGCGGTGGATAACAATTGAATATAATCTGTTGTACAAGTCCGCGCTAGATAACTCCCCGCATGAGGGGAGTTTACAATAATTGTTGCTGAACACATAGTTGACTGGTTATTGGCAAAATAATCTAAAAAGGAATCTTCACTATGAAACAATCTCCCCGACTAAGCAACCGCGAAAGGGAAACCTTGCAACTTTTATTGGAAGGTAAAAGCAATAAATTAATTGCGCTGGATATGAAGGTCTCTGAACGCACAATTGAATTCCATTTGAAAAATATATACTCGAAATTTCAGGTAAATTCAAGAATGGAATTAGTTTTGAGACTAAAAAACGACATGAATTGGCTCGAATCTGAAAAACTAGGGTATTCCACAGTTGCGGATAAGAGGATTCCTGCTGAAAATGATGACGGACCCAATCTATCGAATTGGGTTACATCTTTGAGAGATGCCGTCTTTAAAATCGGCAAGGAGTTAAAGAATGAAAGTATCTTCAAATTCAAGTACTGATAATGAAACAAGCCCGATTACATTCCAAGATTCAATCCGCAGATGCTTAACAAAATACGCAGAATTCAATGGACGAGCATCGCGCTCAGAATTCTGGTGGTTTGCATTGTTTATCGTGATATGCCTTTCTGCAATTACGCTTTTAAATGAAACTATTGGAGAAGTGTTTCTTATTACTACTTTACTACCTCTATTGGCGGCAGGTTCACGCCGACTTCACGATAGTGGAAAAAGCGCGTGGCAGTTGCTATATCTATTAGTTCCAGTTGCTGGAGTTTTCATACTAGGTAGTTTATGGGCATTGCCATCAATAGATCCCTTGTCAGAGGAGGATACGCTTTCAGCATAGTGTCAAGAGATCAGCACCTCTTCTGGCCCACCGCACTGCACCACACCTGCCCTTTGCATCGCGTCGCGAAGCGAAGCCGATGTGGTGTGCGGTGCCAGGGAACGCACGATTTGCCAAGCAAATCGGGTGCAAGTGTCGCTTCGGGTATTGTGTGCCCCTATCAAGTACCCATATTATGTACCAAAGATAAATAGACAAATCAGGCATTTTGAATTGCAAACTGGCAGGGTGACAAACCCTTTAATGCCTCGTGCGGACGGATGGTGTTGTAATCTTCAAGCCAGTGCTCTGCGATCAAACAAATAAGCATCCAAAACATCTTCACGAAACGTGCGGTTGAACCGTTCGATATATGCATTTTGTGCAGGCTTGCCCGGCTGGATGTGGAGCATCTCAATCTGTTTCTCCTTCGCCCAGTTCTCCAAGCGCTTGGAGATAAACTCTGGGCCATTATCCATGCGGATCTGTTTGGGAGCAGCTTGCCAAAGCAACAGATTTTCCAACACTCACACCACTCGTTCTGCTGGCAGGGTCATGGCTTTTCCAAGGTCGCTTGACGAGACATAATTTCTATGGCGTATTTGGAAAGCAACTTTATCGAATGAACGAATTACATGAACTTAAAAGGTTTTTTCGTGTAATTCGCCTTTTCGCGAAATTCGCGTTAAAGGTTTTCTGACCTTGGAAAACCATGCTGGCAAGGTATTTTCGTCTTGACGAAAAAGAAAATATGTTCTATTATCCAATTAAAGGAAAATTATCATGACAAAAGACATTACCATCACGCCAATCCACGTTGCCGACCTGCTTGCCGAGGGCGAGCTGATGCCGGTCTACGTGCATGTCATCGACCATCCTGAAGCGCGCGTGCTGGTCGACACCGGCATGACGGAGCTGCACCCGGCGGGGGCAGACCTTGATCCCCGCCTCTTTCCACTGAACAAGCAGGACTTCGACCTCGCCAGTATTGACATCATTGTCAACACACACCTGCACTTCGACCATTGTGGCGGCAACCATCTCTTTGCCGGCAAGCCGATCTACGTCCAGCGTCAGGAGCTCGAAGATGCGCGCAGCAAGGACGACTACACTATCCGCGAGTGGGTCGATGCGCCCGGTGTGCAGTACGTGCCGGTCGACGGCGTGCTCGAACTGCTTCCCGGGCTGCGACTCGTCCCGGCTCCGGGTCACACACGCGGAATGCAAATGGTCGTCGTGGAGACTGACGGACGTCCGATCGTGATCGGCGGCGATGTGGCGGTTTGGTTCGGCGAGCTCGACGAGCCGCACACCGAAGGCCAGCTGCGGGTGCTCGCGCTCGACCCCGAGCTGGTCTGGCTCACGCACACGGAAGAGCCGTGGCGACCTGGTCATGCGGCTTAATGCTTTTTATCCAGGGCAGAGTCCATGCTTGTTGCAGTACCAGGCTCCGCGAACGCAAAGCGTTGGGCAGCAGCCAGGAGTTTTGATGCAGAAGCCGCCGCGATTTTATTGGCATAATTTATTAGTGAACATGCACAATTCATTTTATATGATTAACCAAAGGAGCAAAATATGGAACTCGGCAACTTTTCAATTAGTTTGGCTGTGAAGGACATCAAGGCTTCGAGAATATTTTACGAGAAGCTCGGTTTCAAGGTCTTCATGGGAGAAATTTCGCAAAACTGGCTTATTTTGAAAAACGGGAATCATGTGATTGGTCTTTTCCAAGGGATGTTTGAGACGAATACGTTAACATTTAATCCTGGTTGGGATAGCAATGCCCAGAATTTGGATAATTTCACAGATGTTCGTGAACTCCAGCGCCAACTGAAAGCACAAGGGATTGAGTTGATGAGTGAAGCAGACGAAAGTACAGTGGGACCCGCCAGTTTCATGGTAATGGATCCCGATGGCAATCCGATTCTCATTGACCAGCACGTCTAGTTTGTCATGAGTAGATTTGGTTCTGACCCACTTAATTTTTTCAATTCTGTTTATCAGAATATTGCGCCTTGGGATATTGGCGCACCTCAGCCTGCCATGGCCGCCCTTGTTGAAAAATGTCCGCCCGCAAACCCAATTTTGGATCTTGGCTGCGGTTCTGGCGACCTTGCGATCTATTTAGCGAAGTTGGGGCATCAAGTTGTTGGGATTGATTTTGTTGAATCTGCCATCAAGAACGCCCAGGACAAAGTTGCCGCCCTTCCCAGCGAGACCGCCCGATCATTACGTTTTCAGGTAGCAGACGCCCTAAAGCCCACTTTACTTCAAGAAAAATTTGGAGCGGTTTTTGATTCAGGTTTTTATCATTTATTTAATCCAGACCAATGCGAGAAATTAATTGATGAAGTTGCCTCAATACTGAAGCCACATGGTTGTTATTATTTGCACGAGTTTGCAATAGAATTCCCAGTGCCTAATGTGCCCCGTCAAATTTCAATTGATGAATTACAAATGCGTTTTACAGTTGAAAAAGGATGGCGCATTAAAGAAATTCAAACGGTGGAATTTCTGAGTCGAGTCGCTCCCCCAGTGCCAGCAACCTGTGCTTGTATAGAGCGCCTACCCGTGTAAAACAACCCGACAATTTGTGTTCTGCGACATGCTTCGCGTTGAGCATTTCGCATACACTTGTCTTTGTCACGATCCAACATTATTTAAGACGTCATTTACCTGCTTTGAACCAGGCAGCCAAATAACAATTCAGATATTGGAGGAACTTAGTCATGAGAAAAATTGTTGTACTTGAACATATCTCCCTTGATGGTGTCATACAAGGCCCAGGCGGGCCAGACGAGGATACCAGCGGCGGCTTCGCGCACGGCGGGTGGATATCGCCACATTCCGATGCGATCCTTGGAACAGCCCTGAGAAGGCAGATGAACATGCCGTTCGACCTGTTATTGGGGCGTAAGACCTTTGATATTTGGGCTCCGTACTGGCCGCACCATGCGGACGTATGGCCTGGCGTCAACGCGGCGACCAAATATGTCGTCTCGAATACCATGACTTCCGGCCAATGGCAGCCGTCCGTGTTTTTAAGCGAAGATATTGCAGAAAAGGTCGCCAAAATTAAGCAGCAGCCAGGGCCGGATCTGAACGTCTGGGGAAGCGGCGATCTCCTTCAGACACTTATCAAGCATGATCTGGTCGATGCGTTCTGGCTGATGATATATCCGATAACCCTGGGTGTTGGAAAGCGATTGTTTGCCGAGGGGACGATCCCGGCGGCGTTCAAGGTGACTGGAAAGCCAGGTCACCCCGAACGGCGTGATTATCGTGAATTACGAGCGCGCAGGCGCAATCACAAGCTGAAGCTGAAGAATAGCAGAGACCGAAAGTTGAAAGACATATTCGAGTATCAGAGAGATTAACTTTAAAATACAGGACATACATATATGAACAATTCCAATACACAAAATCAACGGATCGCACAAATGACCTTCGCTTCAGTCTACCCGCTGTATCTCCAAAAGATCGAGAAGAAAGGCAGAACCAGAGAAGAGTTGAATCAGGTTATAAAGTGGTTAACAAGCTTCGATAACCAGAAGCTTGAGGAACTGATAAGGGAAAATGCGACTTTTGAAACATTCTTCCAGCGCGCCTCGTTAAATCCTAATGCGCACCTCATCAGCGGGACAATCTGCGGGTGCCGGGTGGAGGAGATCAAGGATGCTTTGACGCAGCGGGTTAGATACCTGGATAAGCTGGTGGATGAGTTGGCGAAGGGCAGGAAGATGGAGAAGATTTTGAGAGGCTCCTAAGGTGGCCTGCGCGCGATGGGGATGATCTGTGATCCATAGCCAAATGTGCAAGCCGAAAAGGGAAATTCTTTTATGCCCGTGAATATTATAAAGAAACCTGAATGGGGTTTGTTGTATTATCATTTTCGAGGCTACTGTACCAGCGCAGAAACGATACGCGCCGCTCAAGAAATCGCTACAGAAGCATTGGGAGGAAAAATAGAATCGGAAGGAAAGGCAATGACAATTTTCGATTTTTTGGAAGGCGAATTGGATATTGAACAAAAAGACGTCAGGCAAATATTAGCAATGAACAAACAGTTGTTTGAAAGCGGAAAAGTCACCAGCCATGCGGCTATTCTTACGCAAAGCCGAACCCTGGAAATCTTTGTAAAAGCGGTTGAATTAATGTCATTCAATGTGCCAACCAAAATAGATACGTTTCCAGCGTTGATAGACGGGCTAAAGTGGCTTGGACTGACCCAGCATGAGCAGGAACTAAAAGAGCTGCTTGGCAGCCTCCGAAAATGAGCGCTTGTTGGGCGGTCCACACTCAGCGGGCCTATTCCGTGTTCCGATGCTGTAACGCTCTGGGCAGTTTCCTTGAAAAATAATGTGAAATTCAATATGCAATCCGACAACGCTCCCTCCCAAAATATTATCATCAACGAAAGTCTTACAGGCAGGTTGATCGCCTCGCAATTTCCCCAATGGGCAGACCTCCCAATCAAACCAGTTGAATTGAGTGGATGGGATAACCGAACATTTCGTCTTGGCGATGATATGAGCGTAAGACTTCCCAGCGCAGCATGGTATGCAGCACAAGTGGAAAAAGAACACAAATGGCTTCCAAAACTTGCGCCCCATCTCCCATTGCCGATCCCCGTCCCATTGGCAATGGGACAGCCTGATAAAACTTATCCGTGGCAATGGTCAATCTATCGATGGCTCGAAGGTGAGAATGCCACAATTGAAAGTATTAGCGACGTACAGGAATTTGCAACCACACTAGCCCAGTTTCTTGCAGCGTTACAACGAGTTGACTCCAGCGGCGGACCGCCGCCTGGAGAGCACAACTTTTATCGGGGAGGGTCATTAAGTGTGTACGATGATGAAACTCGGAAATCAATTATTGCTCTGCATAACGACATAAACAGGGAGGCTGTTACCGAAGTTTGGGAAACTGCCATCAATACAAAATGGCATAGAAAGCCCGTCTGGCTGCATGGAGATTTCGCCGCAGGCAATTTGCTGATCAAAGAAGGACAACTAAGTGCCGTTATAGATTTTGGGTGTTCAGGAGTCGGCGACCCCGCATGTGATCTCACTATTGCATGGACGTTCTTGTCAGGGGCAAGCCGAGAGGCATTTAGAAAGACTCTTACACTTGATGACGCTACCTGGGCGCGCGCCCGCGGCTGGGCACTTTGGAAGGCATTGATCACGCTTGTTGACACTATCGAAACGGACATCCATAAATCAAGAAATGCTAAATATGTTATTAATGAAGTGCTTGAAGATTACCGACACAGCAAATATTGATTCCCCAACAATCCTTTGGCTGTAAACGGTTTTCATTCCACAAAAAATTCCTTTATCAAACAAAATTTCCGGTTTCAAAAGCGAGTCTTTCACAGGAATTAATATGACCATAGAAATCATCCAACTTGGCGAAAGCAACATGGATATCCTCAATCAGTATGACGAGGATATTTTCGATGAAAAAATCGATGCAGGCAGATTGGCCGCCATGCTAAAAGAGGAAAATAATATTTTGCTTGCGGCGGTACATGAAGGCGTTGTCATCGGTCAGGTACTGGCAGTAATTCATAGACACCCTGATAAACCAACGGAGTTATATATTGACGACCTTGGGGTTTCTGAAAAATTTCAGCGGCGCGGGGTTGCAACCCGCCTGCTTGAACAAATGTATATTATCGGGGTGGAAAGAGGCTGCGAAGAAGTTTGGGTAGCCACCGAGCCTGACAATGAGCCTGCAATAAAATTCTACGATTCCTTGAATCTTATAGCAAGGAAGGTGATTGTTTTTGAAGGTAATTTGTCAAGCAATGCATAACCAGTACGCATCATTGTTTTTTTGTTGTTGCCCAAAAATGAGCTGGGTGTGAAAGTTAATCAAATTGGGAGTGTCTCGCCGTGATCTTCAAAAACCTGCATATTTTGTGCGATCATTTTTTCTCTTGCTGGGTTACGCTTCTCATGTAAAATATTCCCCATATCATCCCTTGCTAACGGGAATTGGCTTCCTGTCACATCAAGCCAGATCCGCGGCGCACAGTCCTTTTCTTTGTAATTGTGCACGTTTATCAAACACCGACGTTAAAACCCCACAGGTTCTCAAGGCGGAATGATCACGTCAGTTAAACCTGGTTATGGAGGAATTTGCTTATGACGTATCAACCCGAACCAACAGTGATCGAATTCTTTCAATACAATCACTGGGCAAATCAAGAACTTATGCGTATTTGCATAAAATTAAGCGATGAAATCATCACAGCCAACCTGCCCGGCTCCTATGGTTCGATCCGCGATACGTTTGCCCATATCTTGAAGGCGGAAACCAGCTTTTTGAAGCGAATTCATGGGACATATCCGCAACCAGGCTTTAAGTGGGAAGAGAATCCAAGCCTGTCTCAAATGATGGCGTATGAAACAGAATTGAACGAAGCCTTACTGGATACCCTTCAGCGTGTTCCAGTAACCCAGAATGTGCATGAGGAAGGCGATGGTTGGACATTCGATTATCAAGCAGGCTTGATCTTCATGTCAGTGGTCTATCACGGCATCTCCCATCGGACTGACATCACTACGGCACTCAACCAAAAAGGCATCGGCCTGCCAGAGCTGGATGTCTGGGGCTATCAATCCGCATACCCGGAAAGGTTTCAATCCAGAGTGGTCAAAACCGGGCAGTGATTCTTGTAACGTCACGCCGCCTACCGATGAAAATGACAACAAGGACGAACACAATCCAATGTCGGATTTCAGGCTTTCAAAAGAATTAAGCAAGATCACGAGAGAGTATCGTTTTGCAAAAGACACAGAGGGCATGTCGCCGGCTCGCGTGTATAAATTAACCGGGCGCAATCAGAACCTATATTTGAAAATGTCAGACGGACGGTATCATGGAACAACATATGATGTCGAGCGAGAGAAAGATATTATGTTATGGCTAAAGGGAAAGCTGCCTGTTCCAGAAGTAATTTATTTTGAACAGTACGAAGATACAAAGTTTTTGCTTATGAGCGAATTGAAGGGCGTTCCAGGTTATGAAGACTATAAAGAACACCGTGAGCCCAAAAGAATGGTGAAGGTCTATGCTGAAGCCATCAAACTTTTACAATCCATCAACACAACAGGCTGCCCCTTTAACAACGATATAGACAACCGGCTTGATGAGTTAGACTATTTATTACGCCATCAACTGGCCGATGTGAATAGCGATAACTGGGAAGACGACACCTCTTTTAGAGACCCAAATGAATTATTTGCTTTTTTGCAAACTCATAAGCCAAAAGAAGAATTGATATTTTCTCATGGCGACCTTGGAGACAGTAATTTATTCATCAGTAACAGTCAAATAAGCGGTTTCATCGATCTGGGGAGAAGCGGAAAAGCGGATCAGTGGCTTGACATCGCCTTTTGTGTACGTTCGATCCAGCATGATATGGGTCCCAATAGAGAGTATCTTGATCTGTTTTTCAATTTCCTTGAAATTGAACCAAATTGGGAGAAGATAAAATATTATATTTTGTTAGATGAGTTGTTTTGAGTAAAAACAACGCCCACCGATCCAAAGCAGTATCGTGATGATACAAACAAAAGAAGAAAAGAAACTTAATCCCGTCCCCATATATTCGTTATTCATTGCCAATGCCATTTCACTCGTGGGCAATGTCTTTTCAGCGCTTGCCATTCCGTGGTTTGTGCTCCAAACAACAGGCAGCGCCACGCAAATGGGCATCACGGGCTTTTTTACCATTCTGCCCGTCGTCATTGCTGGTTTCCTGGGCGGCACACTGATCGATAGATTTGGCTTCAAACGTACCAGCATTGTTTCCGATCTGGCGAGCGGAGTGACAACCGCAATGATCCCGCTGCTCCATTTCACGATTGGACTGCAATTCTGGCAGTTGATGGCGCTCGTGGGCGGCACCGCCCGCGCGCATTGCTCCCAGAACTTGCCAGACAAGCGGGCATGCCCATTGAAAGAGCCACATCCCTGACCCATGTCATCGAACGCGGCGCAAGGCTTGTCGGCGCACCGCTCGCAGGTCTCTTGATCGGCATCATCGGCACAGAAAATGTCCTGTGGCTCGACGCCGCTTCATTTTTCATCTCGGCTGGAATTATTTGGATCGTCATCTCGGGACAAAAACCCATTGAAAAGGAAAGTAAGTCGACCGGCTACTTTGACGAACTGTGTGAAGGACTGCGCTTCATCGCTCACGACAAGTTGATCCTTGCCATTGTCATTATGGTGATGCTGACAAATTTTCTCGACTCGATCTTCAGCGGCGTAGTGCGTCCAGTTTATGTAAAAGAGACATATGGCAGCGCGGTCAGTTTAGGCCTGCTGATCGCGGCAAACGGAGGCGGAGCGGTCGTCGGCGGATTGATCTTTGCGGCGGTTGGTCACCGCCTGCCGCGCCACGCTGTTTTTGTTTGGGCTTTTGTATTAACAGGCATGCAGTTTTGGATGTATCTTTTTTATCCCCCCATTGCGGTTTTGGTCACTACAGGTTTGATCTTCAGCATGGGAGCAGGTCCGCTCAACCCAATCATCGGCGCTGTGGAATTTGAGCGCATCCCCGAGAGCATGCGCGGAAGGGTCTTTGGCGCAATCACGGCAGGTGCCTGGATAGCGATGCCGCTTGGCGTATTGTTGGGTGGAATTTTCACCGAAAGACTGGGCATATTCCCAATGCTGATCTTTTTAGGCGCCACCTATCTGATCGTCACCCTGAGTATGGCGCTAATCCCTGCCATGAAGGAGATGAATAAGGCGTAATGTGCGAAAAAAAAGAAAGTTCTTTAAACCCCCTTGTATAGTCACTCTAAGTTTCGGGATAGAGGCATGGTTTTTCCATGTGCGATGTGTTTTCTCTGGCACCGTCTGCAGGGCAGGTGTGCAGAAGCAATTTTCACTTAAACGGGCAAAACTCATAAATTTGGAGATTGCTTCGTCGCACAGAACGCTCCTCGCAATGACATTTTCCTAACCTTGGAATAGCCATGGGGACAGAGCTACGGTTTTCTCAAAGTAGCTTGACGAGTTTCTTTTTTAGTGGCGTGTTGGGAACGCGAATTCAGCGAATTAGCGAATGGCACGAATAATTCTTTTGAAATTCGCATTAATGGTTTCTGTACTTTGAGAAAGCCCTGGGGACAGAGCATTTCCATCTTGACTAAACAGAACGTATATTCTAAAATTTCTCTCTTATCTTCACCGAGTCAAGAAAGGACAAACATATGACAGCTCAAGATCCTGCACATCCCAAAATTGTTAGTAAAGACGAATGGCAGGCAGCCAGGGGAGTATTGCTTGCCCATGAGAAGGATCTCACCAAACACCAAGACCAAGTAAGTGCCGAGCGTCGCAGACTGCCCATGGTAAAGATCGAAAAAAGGTATACATTTAACGGATCAGAAGGAAAACGCAGCCTTCCCGACTTATTCTGTGCGCATAGCCAATTAATCATATATCATTTTATGTTCGACCCCGCCTGGGAGGATGGCTGCATGGGCTGTACCGGATTTGTAAACGATCTGGGAAATTTATCTGAACTGCAAGCGCGTAAAACACAGTTTGCGATTATCTCGCGTGCCCCATTAGAAAAACTAATCGCATATAAGACGCGGATGGGCTGGGAACGTCCGTGGTATTCGTCATTTGACACCGATTTCAACCAGGACTTCCAAGTTACAGTTGATGGCGGCGAAAGACACGGATTAAGTGTCTTCTTTCGTATTGCTGATGACATATTTCATACATATTCAACTTACAAACGCGGCTGCGAGTCGCTAAGTGATGTTTATCGGTTGCTTGATTTGACTCCCTATGGGCGACAGGAAGATTGGGAAGATTCCCCGTCTGGCTGGCCACAACGCCCAACTTACGGATAGTCCCTTTCTTTTGCTTTATCCGCTTGCGTGGTGGGAGGCGGCAAACCAGCCCTGCCTGAGAAGGTTCGATTGGAACTCGAACTTTTGGAGGAACGGCGTTTTGACAACGGCATGGTTTTTTTCCGTTATAGAGCAAAGTAGGGGAGGGGGCGGAGTCTTCGGACGTGTGAACACAGTCCCTTTCTTTTACCTTGTCCGCTAAAGATGAAGAAATGCTTAATTTGTTGTGCAAGCCGGCTTACGCAACAAATTAACACTCAAAACCCAGGCTATCGGCCTGGGTTTTGAGTGTGTCATGGAAGGCGTATTCAGTTTCTTAGCAATTGGAGGTTGTTAAAACGTTGTAACTTTTGATAAATCAACATCCAAACCCTTGAGCGCGGCATAGGTCAGTTTATCCATCATTGCGCCGTCAAAGTTGATGTTTTTGATGGCACGGTAAAATTTATTAGTCAAGGCAAATGACGGAGTGAATGATACATTCTTAAGTGTTGCACCTTTAAACGCGGCTTCTTTCATATCCGTTCTGTCAAACTTGACATCAATAAAGGTTAATCCATCCATGCTCTTCCCTCGCAAGTCACCATATTTGAAAACCACCCCGTTGAAGGTGCAGTTCTCAAATATCGTTTCTCTGAGGTCGGTCATGGTCAACTTGACATCGACCAGTTTTACATTGCCAAATTTTGCCCTGGTCAGATCCGACGTATTGAATTCGGTGCGTACCAAAATGGCTTTGTTGAAACTCGCACCTGTAAAGTCACTGACGTACATGGTGCAGTCTGTCAGATTCGCTCCATCGAAATTGGCTTCACGCACATCGCTGGCTTTAAACGAACTGCCCGTCAAGTCGGCACCCGAAAAGTCGGAGCCATGCAACATGCTTGCATCAAATTTTCCTTTATGCGCTTTTACGCCTGCAAAATCGCTCTTTGGCAGATCGCTGGCGCTGAAGTTTGTCAGCACCTGTCGCTCGAGCGAGCGGGAGAGGTTGGCAACCTCCTGTACTGTCTCTTCGATGTCGCCAATGCTATCGATGGTCATCTTAAATGCCGTTTCATCGTCCTTGCCCGCGGCTTTGAGTTCACTGAATCGATCCTGCAAATCGGCAAGCAGGTCAGCCTTTAGTTCTGAAACACTTTTTACTTCATCGTAAGGCGCAAAAACGCCGTTCAAGTATTGATTTAATTTTTCGTTCATGACAGCACGTTTCCTTATAATAAGTTGTCGAGTATGCGCTTTGCATATTCCCAATTGCTTTTGTTTTCAGAATACAACTGTTTGCCCTTTTTGGTGATCTGATAATACTTCCTTCTGCCTCCCTGGGTTTCATCGCCCCAATAGGAAGTGATACAGCCATCCCCTTCAAGCCGTTTCAAGCTGGAATACATAGTTGCTTCCTTCAGTTCGTATTCGCCTGAAGAATTTGTATGAATCAACTTCGTAATCTCGTAGCCATATTTATCGCCACTCATCAGGAATTTCAAAATAATGGTATCGGTGTGACCTCTGAGCAGGTCGGCAGAGATTTTATTATCGGTCATAAATATTTATCTCCATTGGTGTAATATACGACATAGTACTATGTCTGTCAAGGTAATATGATATATTGGGTAGTGCTGAAAAAAGTACCGATCTCCAAAACAGGTAAAAATTGACCTTGGATTTTTAAGAACCCGGATATTTGCAAGTTTGATGTAAACTTAGTTTCGATCGTATTTGGAGGAGGAAGATCGGCGGTGGATATCATTTGAATATAGACTGTTGTGCTAGTCCGCGCTGGATAAGACCCCGCATGGGAGTGTTATACAAAAATTCCTGCTGAACACATAGTTGGGCGGCTTCGCAGTGAATCACTTGGAAGGTGTAGATAAAATGGCAAAAAATACAGATACAATCTTGAAAACTTTGGGAATTGGAATTGCGGTTATTCAGTTGACAGATATTATCATCCACGCCGCTACAAACCAATTGGAAATAATTCGAGTCTCGTCAAATTTAATCATTCTTCTATGGTTAATGGTTTTTATGCTGAATTGGTATAAAACGAAGTTTCTACAAATTTCCATCAGTTCCATTGGGCTGTATGTTATCCTTAATTTCATCTTCCTTGCCCGTGAAGGATCGACAAACCCTGAACAAGGCGGCAGTTTGAGAATAATGCTTTTCCTGTTGATGTTCCTGACTGTAACATTATCAGCGTTAATGTCTTATTTGCACAATAAACTCTTTCATAATCAATAAGGAAAAATATGGACTGGCCACGTCTATTCCCAAAGGTTGAAAAAGATTACACTGGCTCAAAAATCTCTTTAAAAGTAAATCTTGCAAAACCGCGGACCACCGATTAACAGCAGTGTGTGCCCCCTCCGTCCCGCGAAGGGGGAGGAAGATCGGCGGTGGGAATGGTATGGTGAGGTTTCGAGCGAGATCGTATGGTATGCAAGTCCGCGCTGGATAGAATCCGCATGCGGGGTGTTATACAAAAATCCTTGCTGAACACGTAATTGGCGCTTCTGCCAAGAAAATAGGATTAAATGCAGAATCAAGATTTTAGAATCCCAGTGAAACCATTTAGAACCATTGCGTCAATCGCCACAATTCTAAATATATTGATGACCATTTTTATTGGACTTGTTTCATTTTATGCTATCGGAGTTGGAGATCCTGTAAGCGACGCAATTGACTTTGAGGCTTTTTACAGGGAAAAACACATTGGGTTGACATGGGTTTTCGTTTTTTACAAAGCAAGTCACCTGCGCTAATCGGTGAAAGAGCCCACCGATTAGCGCAGGTGTGCCCCCTCCGCCCGCGAAGCGGGCACCTCCCCCAAATACGACGATCGAGCTGTCGGATTTGGGGGAGGAAGATCGGCGGTGGGAATGGTATGGTGGGTTTGGAGCGAGATGGTATGGTATGCAAGTCCGCGCTGGGTAGGGCTCCGCGGGGGTACAATAATTCTTGCTGAACAAATAGTTGGCTGCTTAGTCAAAAACCATCGAACAGTTCTATTTGGTGCAAATGATATCCAAAAATTCCCCTGCAAATTCTGCAAACTCACCAGCCGTTCTTAAACCACCCTGCTTAAAACCTGGTAGTACGCTGGGGCTGGTTGGTTCATCTTTGCCTTTATTGTCATCATGGAAAGAAAACTACGAAATTGGAAAGCAAACGCTTCAATCGTATGGCTTTCATATAAAGGAAGGACGCACAATTAGCCAAAAACATTGGTGGTCTGCCGGAACACCAACCGAACAAGCAGCAGATATCAACGAAATGTTTGCGAACCGTGATATTCATGGGATTGTCGCTTTGTCAGGCGGCTTCTCAGCAATTCATGTCATAGATAAATTAGATTACGACTTAATACAACATTCGCCAAAACCTTTTATCGGGATGAGCGATAATACCATTTACCACATTGCCATGTATTCAAAATGCGGGTTAATAGGATTTCAAGGTAATACAATTGTAGAGGGCTTTGGTGAATATTACCAAAAGATACCGCACGCCCATCAAAAGCTAATTGACAATTTGTATGTAAATTTGTTAACTGTTCCAAGTCCTCTTGGCGTGTTGCCGCAATTAACTGAATGGGAATGCTGGCGAGCTGGCGTTGCGGAAGGAAAATTGTTCGGAGGTGTATTGCGCCGCCTTATTGCTTTAGCTGGCACAAAATACTTTCCCCGATTATCCGAGTTTGACGGGACAATTCTCTTTTGGGAAGAAATTGGTGAAACACTCTATGACATTACTCTAAATCTTGCTCGATTAAAGCATTTAGGCATATTAGAGCGCATTTCAGGGATGATTATTGGGAAGCTAATATGGGTCAATCAGTATTTTGATGAGATAGAGCACCCAACTCCTCGAGAAGCCATCCTTGATGTACTGGCTGATTATAAATTTCCCATCTTGGCTGAAGTTGATTTTGGTCATAATCAAACAATGCTGCCATTACCCATAGGAATAAGAGCCTATATGGATAGTGAGAATAAAGTGTTTGAGTTGACAGAAAGTGCTACAACAAAATAATATTAAGAACGCACCGAACAGAGCGCGCATAGATGAAAAGGATCCTTCTGTCTTACGTACATCTTCCCTTAGAGGGGGAGACTGCGGGTTGGGTGGGATCTGGCTTGGAGGTTTTTCCTGCTCGCGAGCAGAGTCTGCGCCAGCCCACACGCAGGTCCGCGCAAACCGTTGGGCGGTTGCTCAATAATCAATCGTAGGAGTTTTTGTGAAATTAAATGGATTGCATCTCAAAATCATTGCTCTAATCCTGATGTTCACAGAGCATTTCGGCAGATACTTGGGTGAAATATTACCAAATCATTTTCCGCTTTATCTCGAATATGCTGGACGCATTGTTGCCCCTATTTTCTTTTTTCTTGCAGTAGAAAGTTATTTCAAAACAAGCAATCGCCGCCAATATATCATCCGATTATATGTATGGGCGTTAATCATGCAGGTTGGAAATTTCATCATTAGCCAAATTGTTCAAACTGCTTATCAACCTGAACACTTTTTTCCAGTAGGGCAGAATATATTTTTATCAATTGCGGTTGGTGTAAGTATGGTTGCCGCTTTTGAATGGGGGCGCGCACAAATCGGACTTAAAAAATGGAGTGGGTTCGCTTTGACAGGGTTGTTAGCATTCGCCAGCCTTTTGACAGAAGCGTCCTACAATGGGCTTGCAATGCTCATTGTCTTTTACTTCTTTTACAACAAAAAAACCGTTTTGTATTTTGCTTATGCAGGTTTGTGTATTCTGTTTTTCTTATGGGGACTTACCAATCTTGAATATTTCTGGGAGTTCGAGTTCCAGTGGATGATGATTGCCGCCTTGCCATTTATTATCCTTTACAATGGCGAACGTGGGCGTTATAGTCTGAAATACTTGTTCTACGCATTTTATCCTTTGCACATTTGGATTTTATATTTCATAAGGCATGCGATTGGATTGAATAAACTCTAAAAATACCGCCCACCTGCACTGCACAAACCGCAGTGCGGTGCAAGTGTCGCTTCGGATACGATGTCCCCCAATTGACCCCACAAAAGCATGCGGGGCAGGCGATCACAATTGGAGGAGGAAGATCGGCGGTGGAAATGGCAGGGTGAGATTTCGAGCGAGATCGTATGAAACGCATAATATTTTAACAAGAAGGAAAATATGAAAACAAATCATCTTGATAATCAAATTTTATTGGAAACACGCTGGGTTGCAGCATTAGTTATCCCCTTTCTTGTAGTTGCATTTATTATTTTGTTCATATTCCCCGATAAGACAGAAATGTTATTCGCTTGGAAAATCCAGCCATCAATGTCCGCCATGATGTTAGGCTCTGCTTACGCAGGCGGAATATACTTCTTTGCAGGGGTATTGCGGAGCAAACAATGGCATCAAGTCAAAGTAGGTTTCCTGCCTGTAATAACTTTCGCATCCCTATTAGGAATAGCTACTATCTTGCATTGGGATAAATTTAACCATAGTCATATTTCATTTTTTGCGTGGGCTGGTTTGTATTTCACGACACCCTTTATCGTCTTGTTTGTGTGGCTTCGCAATCGCCATCAAGATACAGGAAATTTAGGTGATACCGACACGATAATCCCATATACGGCTCGTCTGATTATGGGATTATTTGGCACAGTTACACTGATCGTCAGCTTGTTTCTATTTATACAACCAAGCACGATGATTACTCTATGGTTCTGGAAATTAACTCCGTTAACCGCACGGGTTATGGGCGCAATGTTTGCACTTCCTGGACTTGTCGGACTTGGAATAGCCTTCGATAAGCGGTGGAGTGCCGCAACCCTCATTCTCCAGTCGCAAGGATTTTCAATTTTATTAATCCTAATTGCTTCAATTCTATCTTGGCAGGATTACGATTGGACAACTTGGGGTAGTTGGCTATTTGTTGGTGGTTTAAGTTTGATGTTAATGAGCATTGTTGTACTTCTTATGGTTATGAAAAATCGAAACTCAAATTAAGGTTCTTATGCTGCAGCTCAACAAAACGTGGTTAGAAACAACCCTGTTTTTTGTATGAAAAAAGATGGCAACATCATGAGGAGGTCCTCAGAAATCATATCATCACGAGCGAGGTGCCCCCTCCGCCCGCGAAGCGGGATACCTGCCACTCGCTCACCTGCACTGCACAAACCGCAGTGCGGTGCAAGTGTCGCTTCGGGTACGATGTCCCCCAATTGACCCCACAAAAGCATGCGGGGCAGGCGATCACAATTGGAGGAGGAAGATCGGCGGTGGAAATGGTATGGTGAGGTTTCGAGCGAGATCGTATGTTATGCAAGTCTGCGCTGGGTGGGACTCCGCATGCGGGGTGTTATACAAAAATCCTTGCTGAACACGTAGTTGGGCAGTTCCTTGCAGAATAAAGTAACTTCAAAATACATCACGGGAGAAAAACATGCCAATAAAGCCATACTCAGCAAGACATGCGACAGAAGATACAGTAGATTCTTTTAGGATAACTATCCCAAGTCAAAAACAGTGGTTTCAAATTCTATTTATTGGCTTCTGGCTTGTTGGTTGGGCATTTGGGGAATTTACCGTTGCAGGAAGTTTAATCAGCGGTAAAGGTTTTGGGGGAGCAAGTCTTTTTATGATTGCATGGCTCGGCGGCTGGACAATCGGCGGTGGCTATGCAATGTATATTTTATTTTGGCAATTATCAGGAAGCGAAATAATCAATGTATCAAATAGTGGCATTACTACGAGTCGTTCTATACTTGGTTTTGGACTTTTCCCAAAGGAATATTCATCCGAGCATATAAAGGCATTACGGGTTTCGGCTTCGGTAAGCACAAACGATATGTTCGGTTGGTCTAGGGCTTCACGTTTTTATGGCATGGGCGGTGGCATTATCGCTTTTGATTACGGAGCAAAAACCGTAAATTTTGGTACTGAAATTGATGAAGCAGAAGCAAAGCAAATTCTTTCAGAAATTCAGCAAAGATATCCACAATATCGAAGTAAGGGTGTGGTCTAAAGTTTCGGGGGATCCTGGCGTTGGTAAAGGGACTTGCCGAATTTGAATTGTTTCCAAGGATTGGGTTTTGGTTTTTTAGGACCCAGAACGGCATCCAGTAAATGATCTCCTGAATTCAATTTCTCTTGAAGGATAAGGCGTATCGCTTCATCGCCAGTAATGACTTTCGATGGAGCCACATCAGGCTTCTTCAATTTCTGCTTCCGAATACCCACCTCGATCTTCGCCCACTCTTCCTGCCAACGATCGGAACAGATGATATTCCGCAAAGCCAACATCGGATTCACATGCTGCTCCGCCCAATGCATCCCGGCACCTTTCAAGCGTGCTTCCACCACGAGCTTGTTGCCACTCTCAACGATTCCGCTTCCGATCGGCCAACCCTGGGCTTGAAAGGTCGGGTATTGGATTTGACTTTCACGCTTTTTCAAATAGGCATGGTTGCCTGTGATCGGCTTCTCCTCAGGATATTTCTTCTCCAACTTCTGCATCTCCAGCAACAATTTCTTTGGACCTGCATGTTTCAATTGATGCAGATGGTCTTTCAACCAGGTCTTGCTTTCTTCCGTACGTTCTCCATATAGAAACTCGCCCACCGGGTTGATGTGTTCTGCTGCGTGCGCAAAATCCAGGATGCGCACTGCACGCCGACAATGATAGTCCGTGAAACTTTGCAGCCATTCTGCCCCATCCATTACCGCCGCCACCGCTTTTGCATTTGCTACTCCCCGCCGATGCATTTCTCCCAAACTGGCTGTTTCAAACTCCGCTGAGCTCGTTTTCCTCGAAAAATAACTCAAATTCCGCGTGTGCACCACCATTTCTCCCTTTTCCCGCACCGCAGGTTGCACTTCTCCGATTACCAGTGTTCTTACTTCTGCCCACGCTCCATGCAGCAAAGGCACCATCGCTCCATCCGCACTGATCTGCAGTTTCTCCGGGTGAATTGTTGCGCGCGGCATCTTTTTCTGTAACCACTCTACTTCTGCTTTTTGTATTTCTTCATACACCGCCCCGGCTCTCTCCGTGTTCCTTTGACTGACAATCTTGCTCACTTTGATCCCCGTGAATTCTCCATACATTTCTACTGCCCTTCTGAAGGGCATCCAACTGGATACTCTTACCAACTGCTCATGCCCTTTCGGCGTCAGCTTCCCCGGCAACAATTCCAATTCTTCATCGAGGGGGAAAAATCCCATGCCCGCATTTCAGGCATATTCCGTACTCGCGCTCCAACTCGATTTCTTGTCCTTCCCGCGTTTCCAACTTCCTCTTCTTTTTCCCCTTCTTCAGCAACTCTCCGCCGCACTTCGGACACACCGCTTCTTTTTCTCCCGACTCCCATTCTGTTCTCCCGCTCTTCATCGCTGTGTCTGCAATCATCCGTGCTCGCATCACCGACAGCCGCTTATCCACTTCTTCTTCGATTTCTCGCATCGTTGCCTTCGGATGTTTTTCACGCCATGCGCTTGTCCCTGCTATCACCTCGTCACTCAGTTTATCCATTCCTCTTCTGCTTTGCCTTTTTCATCAGCTGCCTCCTTTTTTCCTTTTCCCCATCTTACTCCCTTTTCCGAAACTTTAGACCACACCTAAGTAAAGTAAATTTGAACTAGTGTGATTTTGTTTATATAATAGAGTCGTGTAAAGTCAAAAGCTGCCCACCGATTAACAGCAGTGTGTTCGCTCTTTTCTGTCCTACGGACCGCGTAGCGTCCCCTAGAGGGGAAGACTGCGGGTTGGGAGGGATTTGGTTTCGGGGTTTTTTCTGCTCGCGAGCAGAGTCTGCGGGTGCAGGGCGCCACGGTCCGCGCAAATGGTTAGCCTGCCCGTGCAAAACAAAAGGAAATTTATAAAAGGTCGGGAGTTCATATGCCAATAAAACCTACACAACCTCGTCACAAAGTTCAACAGTTAAATGATGGTATCCAGATTGTTTTGCCAAGCAAGAAAAACTTCTTTCGTATCATATGGTTTGTTTTAGGTTTAGCAATGTGGGTTTTCATGACAGGAAGTGTCGTTTTTATTACAAGTCTATTAATAATCGGTTTAGGCAGTAATAATGGCAAGTGGATTTTTATAGGGTTTCTTGCTTTTATACTTTTGTTCTTAGTCAGTTTAGGCGCTTATATAATTTATTCCCTTCTCTGGCAATTTATTGGAAAAGAAATTATTATTGTAAAAAACGATACCCTTCGTATTTCTCGTCAAATTTTCAATCGGAATAAATTCTTAGAGTATTCCACGCCAAGTATTAGTGGTTTACGCAGCAGCACTCCGCAACCTGTCTTATTTGCTTCAATAAAAATTTTCAAGAATATTTCAGGGCAAAATGGCATGATTGCTTTTGACTATGGCGCAAAAACAGTTCGTTTTGGATTTGAGATTGAAGAGTCAGAAGCAAAGAAAATTGTATCTGTTCTCCAAGAGTCTTTTTCCAAATCAAAAGCAGGTTAACAAAGCGTGAGGTTACCTCTTCTGTCCTTCGGACATCTTCCCCTAGAGGGGAAGACTGCGGATTGAGAGGGATCTGGGTTCTAGTTTTTTCTCTGCTCCCGAGCAGAATCAATGCCCGCCCACACGCAGGTCCGCGCAAACGGTTGGGCGGCTGTCCGCAAGCAGTTCACAATAAGTTGAAAGCGATTCGAAATGGAAATAACATCAACTCAACCATCGGTTCAAAATCAATTTATGGAAGTTTTCAAATTTGACTATCAAGATTTGTTGTCAAATAAAAACGGCAACCTCAGTGAAGCCCAAAAGAAACGTGTTATGAATTACGCGGTAACGTCGTTTTCAATTTTTCAAGTCGTTGGGCTATTTTTTACAGGGATGTTTTTGTTTGTATCAAAAAAACCTTTTAGTGAAATATCTTTGGCAATCCCAGGATTTTTTCTCGTTATCTTTACAATTATTGGTGCGTCACTGGCTTGGTTACATTGGAGTACTTATAGTTTGGGAACTGTAAAACGGCTTTATGGAAAAGTGGAATTTCAAGAAGTGAAAGGCGTGTTATTTCTGTGCATTGAAGAAACACGGATTAGAATGTTGCTGGATGTTGTAAATCTTTTCGAGAAAAATTCCGTTTATGCTATTTATTATGCAGATCCAATTTCAACAATCATGTCCGTAGAGAAAGTATCGTGAAAGCAACGCCGCCCACCGATTAGCGCAGGTGTGTGCCCCCTCCGTCCTTCGGACACCTCTTCTGTCCTTCGGACATCTTCCCCTAAAGGGGAAGACTGCGGATTGGGAGGGATCTGGCTTCGAGTTTTTTCTGGCCCAGGCATAGTCCACGCCCGCCCCAGCGCCAGTCCGCGCAAAGCGTTAGCCCGTCCCCCTTTCAGTCAGCGAGAAAACCCAAAATGAAATGTGTATATGTACCTACGAAATCCCCCGACGACTGGAGACAATTTCTTGCAGACCCAGAAACGCAATGGCGTTCAGGATT
Source organism: Candidatus Villigracilis saccharophilus (assembly GCF_016711665.1). NCBI lineage: Bacteria > Bacillati > Chloroflexota > Anaerolineae > Anaerolineales > Candidatus Villigracilaceae > Candidatus Villigracilis > Candidatus Villigracilis saccharophilus. Next base: position 28,943 of record NZ_JADJSO010000068.1, on the reverse strand, counting down.
TTCTGCTAAAGAACTTGCCGAGTGTTGGGAAAAATCAGACGGGTTTCCTCCAGAGTTTCAAGAATTATTCACCAATTCAGACAATCCAATTTTGCACAAATTAGAAATGCTGCTGGCGATTCCCGAACATAAAGTGGTTTTACCAGGTGGAAAACGTCCTTCTCAAAACGATTTATTTGTTTTGGCTCGTGCAAAAGATGAGCAATTGGTCTCAATAACTGTGGAAGGAAAAGTATCAGAAACTTTCGGCGAAACATTGGAGACTTGGCTAAAAGATGATTCCAATGGTAAAAAAATTCGTCTTAAATTCTTATGTGATGTTTTAGGTTTAGCAAGCCCACCACCTTCGCGCATTCGGTATCAGTTATTTCACAGAACAGCGTCAGCAATTATTGAAGCCAAACGATTTAACGCCAAATACGCCATGATGATTGTTCATTCTTTTAGTCAAGAACATAAATGGCTTACAGATTATCAAGATTTTTTGAGTTTGTTTGGAGTGGCTGGTCAAATAAATAAATTGGTAGAATTACCAAACCTAAACGGTGTGCGTGTTTTTGCAGGCTGGGTCACGGGCAAGCCAAAAACAGGCCAACAAAGCGTGAGGTGACCGCGCCCTCCGCCTTCGGCACCTCCCCCAATTGAAGATCACAATTGGAGGAGGAAGATCCTGTGGCTTCGGGTTTTTCCTGCTCGCGAGCAGAGTCCGCGGGTGCGGGGCGGGGCTCCGCGTGAGGGTACGATAATCCTTGCTGAACATGTAGTTGGGCGGTTATTTCGCGAATGGTGTTTTCTGGAAATAAAAGGTTTTTTATATTGAAAAAATGCATTTCCGCAATTCTCATAATATTCTTTCTTTCTGCTTGTGGTGTTTCCACTCCCGCACCACCATTTCTTCACTATAAGCCGTCAAAATCTTCTAATATTCATATTGAATTTGATTATCCAAGCACATGGCTTTTCAGCGAAGAAATTGAGTATACAGATTTTATAGTTATTAGCATGGGAGACCCACGAATATCTACCGTGCCAACTCGTGCGCCTAATGAATCTCATGGTACCCCAAGTGATTTAGGAAGAATTGGCATTGATATTCAGCCTGTGAAATCTGGGCAAACTCTCGACACTTTATTTAGTGAATACACACAAGATGATGAGTACAATTGGTGGATAAAACCAATAGATCATTACAAAGTTAAAATGGATGGGCACGACGCTTTTATATTAGAGTTGCAAATTGAGCCTCTTACCAGTATAGATGGAAATGGTTTTACATCACAAATGTTCTCGAAATATATAGTTTTTATAGTCAACAATCAAATATACAGAATTAATTTTACAGTTGCTGAAAAAGAGCGTGGAGGTGAATTTGAGCAAGGTTTCGATTATTTCTTTAACAGTTTGAAGATAGTGCCTTAGAGAGTTTTTTGATAAAGAAAAACCGCCCACCGATTAGCTCAGGTGTGCGCCCCCTCCGTCCTTCGGACACCTCCCCCAATTGAAGATCACAATTGGAGGAGGAAGGGCACTGGCTTCGAGTTTTTTCTGGTCACGAGCAGAGTCCACGCCCACACGCAGGTCCGCGCAAACCGTTAGCCCGCAAGGCAGTATCCAACAAGCCCGCAAATCGTTAGTTTTTCTCAAATCCTCAGAAGGATAATCATTCATTTATGAAATCACTAATAGGAAAAGTTGCGCTTGTCACAGGCGCAAGTCGTGGTGTTGGTAAAGGCATTGCTCTCGGATTAGGTGAAGCAGGAGCCATCGTTTATGTTACAGGTCGAACAGTAGAAGAAGGCAAGGGGGCGGTGTCCTTGCCAGGCACCATATATCAAACAGCAGAAGAGATAACCAAACTAGGCGGCAAAGGTATTGCAGTTCGTTGCGACCATCTAGAAGATGAAGAAGTGAGAGATCTGTTCCAACGTATCCAAACAGAACAAAATCATTTAGATATTCTTGTCAATAATGTGTGGGGCGGTTACGAATTCTTCAATGATGGTACAGAATTTTGGAAAGAGAAAGGATTTTGGACTGCCCCAATTTCACGATGGGATAAGGCATTTCAATCAGGTGTGCGAGCACATTATGTTGCCAGTATCCTTGCCGCACCCATCATGATTACGCAACAGTCTGGGCTGATAGTTAACATCTCATTCTTCGCAGCACAACGTGATGATAAAGGAGTTTCCTATGCAGCCGCTAAAGCCGCTGATGATCGGATGGCGACTGCAATGGCTCATGAATTGCGAGAGTATCATGTGGCAGTTGTTAGCATCTATCCTGGGCTGGTGCGCACAGAAAGCGTGATGAAATCAGCAGAATTCTTCGATCTATCTAATTCAGAATCTCCGCAATTCATTGGGCGAGCGATTACTGCGCTTGCTACTGATCCCAACGTTATGCAAAGGTCAGGTCAAATCTTAGTAGCAGCGGCAGTCGCAAAAGAATATGGCTTTACTGATATTGACGGAAAGCAACCAAGACCTATTACAGTCAATGAAGCATAAAACATTCGCTTCGTATCAAAGCGAGCTACCGATGAGTAGCAGCTGTCAAGAGATAGGACCTCTTCTGTCCTTCGGACCGCGTAGCGTCCCCTAAAGGGGAAGACTGCGGGTTGGGAGGGATCTGGCTTGGAGTTTTTTTCTGCTCGCGAGCGGAGTCCGCGGGTGCGGGGCGCTGATCTAAGCCTAGTTTGAGCCTGTTCATCCACCGCTGCCTGCAGGGTTTGGCCGATGTTGGTCTCAATCTTTACTCTCAATATTCGGTTTTTCGACAGTCTCGTTGGGCGGTTCTTTCAGAAAGTAATAATCGTATATATAGGACAGTGAATAATGTCTCAACCAAGCGTTTCTGATTTAAAAAATAACACCAAATTCCAACTTCTTGTAGAACTTGGGCATGAGGATTTAATCCCTTTTGTCAACGAATATTACTGGAAAAGAAAATCCTGGGTGACCATCCTTCACTACCTCATTTCCCTTGTAATTCTCATTGTTTGGTTTTGGATAGGCTTTCAATCAAAATATTCATTTGATGCGTGGTTTTCAAGGTTTGGATTTGCCGTCCTTTCCTTTTTTATGCTCTTGCCAATTCACGAACTGATTCATGCATTGATTTATAAAATCGCAGGGGCTAAAGATGTTCGTTTCGGCGCGTCTCTCCGTCAAGCGTATGCCTATGCAATCGCTCATAATTTTGTGGCGAACAGGTTTGTCTTCACATGGGTTGCAATCGCCCCATTTATTGTTATCAATAGCATCCTTGTTCTCTGGGCTGTATTTCTTCCGCAATATGCTTTCTATCTGATCGGTGTTTTATTGCTACATACCGCTGGAACAAGTGGTGATTTTGCCATGCTTAATTATTTATGGTTAAATCGTCATCAAAGGATTTTTACTTTTGATGATGCTAGTGAGAAAAGAACCTATTTCTACACACATATCGAAATATAAAATTAGATGAAACTACTATGAATAAATCTGGTTTGGATCTTAAGATGTCGTTTGCTATTCAACTGTCATTAATGGGCATGCTTGGGTTAGCATTATTAAGTTCAACTCAATGGGCGCGCGAAAATATATCCAGTAATAATTCTTTGTTTCTATTCTTTCTAGGCGTATCACCAAACATCGCAGCAGGCTATGCAATGCCTCTCATTCTCGCCAGTTTTGTGCAAAAAATAGTCAAAAATGAAAATAAAAGAGAAGCGCATAAAATATATTTATTCGTTTCTGCTTTTACTACTTTTGGTCTTATCGCGTGGGAATTTATTCAGGTCAATAGCAAGAACCTTTATTTTGATACAAATGACATTATTGCAACTTTTGTTGGGACTTTTTTGGCGTATATTTCGTATCGATGGCTTACGAAACTAAAAATATCAAAGGAACACGATTAAGAAGTTAACAATCCTGATGTAGCGAAAAAGGACTAAATTCTTTAACATAGGTGTCAATGCTTTACCGCAAAAGTGTCTTTCAAAATACAAACCGCCCACCGATTAGCGCAGGTGTGCGCCCCCTCCGTCCTTCGGACACCTACCACTCGCTTTGCTTCGAGTACGATGTCCCCCAATTGACCCCACAAAAGCATGCGGGGCAGGCGATCACAATTGGAGGAGGAAGATCGGCGTTGGAATTTTGTTTTTGATTATGTTGTTTATTTGTTACATGCTGAAGACAGCCAGATACGCCTTCGCCCGTTTCAGAATGGGTTGTTGCTGACGAACGGAAATTCCGCTGTGGATTAAAAAGATGACAGTAAAAAATGAATGGGGGAGAAATGTCACTTGGTGATTAAGTACGCATTGACTATACTGATCGGAACGTGAGGCTGCCGCGACGAAGAGCAGCGCCTCGCAATGACATCATGCAATCCATCAGGAGGCGCGTATGTGTGAATTCTGTACTCAGCACGGGGAAGGGGAGAAGTGGTATCTGACCATGGAGAATTACTCCAAAGACCTGCTGGATCAAAACAAGCGGCGCGAATACGCGGCGGAGTTCCTGAACGGATTCGACAAGCGTGTGCCGAAGAGCATTAAGCAATTGGACAAAATCCGCAAGACGCCGCTGATGAGACTCGCAAAGCCGGTCTTGACCCACATGCAAAAACAGGATCATTACGGCCAGGTGGTGCCGATGGAAGATGTGGAAAAGATCTTCGACATGGTGCAGGGCGCGGTGCGACTGCCGTGCGTGTGCCGGCGCGTGACAACAGGCAACATGAACGCGCGTTACTGCTACGGCTTGACCATGGATCAGGAGTTGATGGACGCGCTCGACGATTCGTTCAGCCTTGAAACCCTCTCCAAAGAAGAGGCCTTGGAGTCTATCCGCGGTCTTGATAAGGAGGGACTGGTGCATTCGGTGTGGACGTTCAAGACACCGTTCATCGGCGGGTTGTGCAATTGCGACCAGGACTGCATGGCGTACCGTATGACGCACGCGCGCAAGGATTACCCGGTCATGTTCCGCGCGGAGTGGGTGGCGGGCGTGTCAATGGATGCGTGCAATGGCTGCCGCCTGTGCATGCGCCAATGCCAGTACGGCGCGATACGCTATTCTTCCAATAACAAGAAGGTCATGATCGACCCGACGGCCTGTTATGGCTGCGGGGTATGCAGGGCAAGTTGTAAGAAAGATGCGATCACGTTACATCCGCGCGAGATGGTGAAGGAAGCAGCGGGAGTATGGTAGGGGAAAGGATGAAGGATGAACGCTGCGCGTCGAGAGGGCTGGTGTATAATTTGACTTGATGTAAAGAGTTTGTCGGCGTCTTTGCTGTGCGCGAAGACTTAACACATTTTGTTCAAGGGTCAACGGGATTGACTCTTGGAAAGGAGCTAACCATGGCAAACAAGGAACAAGGCAAGAACAAGGAAAAGAAAAAGAAGAAGAAAGAGAAACCCGCGCCTCCGAAGAAGTAGTCCGCTGGAAGTGAGCAAGTATATTTACAACCCCCAGTCAAATTTTTGAACTGGGGGTTGTGTCATTAAACGGCGCGTCCACATTATTTGATTACGATATAATCGCCAAATGCCCGACGAACATTTCAAAAAGATCGGCATGATCGCGCGCTGGAAACCTGTTCATATTGGGCAGGCGGTTGTTTTACGCGCGCTTTGTGCGCATGCCGACCAGGCCTATATCGGCATTGGTTCTTCCAACCGCTACAATGTGCGCAATCCCTTTACCCTTGAAGAAACCCAGGACATGCTGCGTCTCGCGCTGTATGGACGCGACAACTACACTTTGATCCCCGTCCCTGATCTGGATGACGGTCCGCGCTGGCGGATGCTGGTGCTGGACCTATTTGGGGATATTGATCTCTTCGTGACGGATAATCCGTACGTGGCGAATCTGCTGCGGAATGACTACCGCATCCTGCGGCCTGTCGAGCTGATCCCGTCCGAAGAGCAGGTGCGTGCGGACGGGACAATGGTGCGGGCGATGATGGCGCGCGGCGAGGGCTGGCAGGCCTGGGTCGAGGAAAGATGCGCGCTTTACATCCAGGAGAAGAAGCTGGATGAAAGATTCCGCCAGGAATTTGGATTGGAAACATTGGCTTTAACGACAATCGTCGAATAACCTCAAAGGAGCGCAAAATGTATTCATGGGATGATGACACAAGCGGATGGTCTGGTTCGGCAAAATATCAATACAGCCCCGCGGCGGCGCCTGCGCGCATTGCCTCGGCGGAGAGGGCAAAGGCCGCGGGTCCGCGCACGTATCAGGGAAAAAGCGGACCGAATGAAAAGATCATCGACCCGAAGAAGATCGTCAGCACGGAATCCACAAATCCGTTGATCGTGGCAATTGATGTGACGGGCTCCATGTCGTCCTGGCCGGCCGAGATATTCGACCGTTTGCCTTTGCTGTTCAACACACTGGCGCAATACCGCCCCGATACTGAAATTTGTTTTGCCGCGATCGGAGACGCCGGCGTGGATCGCTGGCCGCTGCAAGTCACATCCTTCGCCAGCGGATATGACCTTGAGCAACTGCTCGGCGCCCTGTATGGCGAGGGCGGGGGAGGGGATGCACCTGAGTCGTACGGCTTATTCGCGCATTGGGTCAATACGCATGTACAGACTCCCAATGCGCAGGAAGCGCCTTTTCTAATTGTGTTCGGCGACATCAACATGCATGCCAAGATACCGGCTGCGCAAGTAAAGCATTACCTGGGTGAGGAAGAGGGCGGCGGTATCAAGGACTGGCTGACAGGCGGCATTGATTCGATCGATGAGTGGCAGAAGGTGACACAGAAATGGAACACCTGGTTCCTGCGCCGGCCCGGCGGCAAAAAAGGCGACAAGATCGACGCGCAATGGTCAAAGGCCATCGGCGCACAAAAGATATTCCATATTGAAGATGAACAGCGCGCAGTGGATTATGCCATGGGACTGGTGGCGCGTTCATGGGGTTACTTTGGCGATTTTCAAGAGAACATGCGCGCAAGGCAGGATAGTGCCAAAGTGGAGCAGGTCAGCAAGCCGATCGAGATGATCTGCCCGCGCTGCGGCGCGCCGATCCCTGTCCGCGCGGATGGGATGTTCAAATGTGGTTTCTGCGGGACAACCTTGAAGCTGTAATTATTCTTAACAGGGGCGGGCCGCGGCCCGCCCCTACGGAAATATATGAAAATATCCGCCATTGTTACCACGCCGCCTTACGCGGCATTCCTTGATGAAGTTGCGCGACATCCGCTTGTGGCGGGATTCCGTTTGAATACGGTCATGCCGCTCAAGACTGGTCCGCGCGAGGCGTTGGAGCTTTTGGGAAAATATAAGCAGCCGGTGTGGGTGGACTTGAAAGGGCGGCAGTTACGCGTGGTCGGTGCGGCCATGCCTCCGTTCACCGAGATCAGGCTGAGCCATAAAATAAAAGTCAACACACCTGTGGACGCCTATTTCTCAGACGGCAATGAACGCGCGCGCATCGCGGCAGTTGACGGCGACAGAATTATTTTGGAGGACGGTCCGCGCCGCATGATCGGACCGGGCGAGTCTGTCAACATTATGCATCCTTCGTTTGAAATAGAGGGCACTCTCACCGACACAGATAAAGCATACCTGGACGCAATGAAAGAAATGGGGATGAGCAAGGTGATGCTCTCGTATGTGGAATCCGCAGACGATGTGGAGGAAGTCAAGAGGTTATTACCAGGCGCGGAAGTTGTCTTGAAAATAGAAACTCAACGCGGGCTGGATTTTGCAAAGAAGCATGGCGCACAGCATGGCCGCCTGATGGCGGCGCGCGGGGACTTGTATGTGGAAGTGCTGCGCCCGCACATGATCATTGATGCGGTGAAGACGGTCATTCAAGCCGATCAGAACGCCATTGCCGCGAGCCGTATTTTCGATTCGCTGGCGTGGCAGCCCGTCCCGGTCAGCGCGGATATCGGGGATGCGGCGTTTTTACTGGAGATCGGATACCGCACGTTCATGCTTGGCGATCAAGTCTGCCTGAAACGGGATTCTGTGATCGAAGCATTAAATTTACTGGATGCCATCGCGGACTCCAGCAAGTAAAGTCGGTGAATATATTATGAGACTTGCGCTGGCACAGATCAACACAACTGTTGGCGATTTAGGCGGGAATGTTGCGCACATTCTGGACGCGGCGCGTTCGGTCCAAAGCCAAAAACCCGACCTGATCGTTTTTCCCGAGATGACCATTTCAGGATATCCGCCGCGCGATATTTTGTATGATGCGTCTTTTGTGGAGGCGGTGCAGGCGGCGACGCAGGACCTGGCGGATCAATCGAATGGATTGCCGCCCATGCTGGTCGGGTCATTTGCGCCTTCGGGAGAGAGCCGGCTTGAGCACCCCGCATTGCATAACATTGCTTATCTGATCCAGCACGGCGAAAAGAGGATCGCGCAGATCAAACAGCTCCTGCCGGTATATGATGTTTTCTACGAACCGCGCTGGTTCATTCCTGGCAAGGAAACTTTACCGCCGATCGAGATCGCGGGGCGTAAATTGGGCGTCTTGATCTGTGAAGATATGTGGGATGAACAATATCCCGTTCATCCGGGCGCGGATCTGAAACAGATGGGCGCGGAGCTGCTGATCTGCATGTCTGCGGCAGCGTATGAGAGGGGAGGGATGGAGAACAGGCTGTATCACGCGCGCCGGCAGGGATACCCAATCGTGTTTGTTGACCTTGTCGGTGGCAATGACGAATTGATCTTTGACGGCGGATGTTTTGCGCTGTCCGGGGCAGGGGAGGTGCTGCATCAATCACCGCTGTTCAAGGAAGATGTTTCGATTGTGAATTTCCCAGAGGGAGAGAGCAAGCCCGTTAATCAGTCACATCCGCAAGAAGAGGAAATCTTCAATGCGTTGGTTTTAGGCGTTCATGATTTCTTCCATAAGAATGGACAGAAACGCATCGTGATCGGTCTTTCCGGCGGAATCGATTCGTCGGTTGCGGCTGTGATCGCGGCGCAGGCGGCTGGACCTGAAAGGGTGCTGGGGGTTGCCATTCCATCCAGATACACAGACCCGCGTTCGACAGAGTCTGCGCGCGAGCTGGCGCAAAGGCTGGGGATCGGTTTTGAAACGGTCGAATTGGAGAAAATGCATTCGGCGGCTGAGCAGGTTTTAGGTCCGGACCGAAGCGGCGGGAATGGCGGAGAAAATATCCAGGCACGGTTGAGGATGATCATCCTGATGAGTTATGTCAACCAGACTGGCGGGCTATTATTGAACACAAGCAATAAAACCGAACTAACTTTGGGATATTCAACCCTGTATGGGGATATGGCAGGCGCGATCAGTCCGCTGGGCGATCTGACGAAACCTGAAGTGTACGCGCTTGCGAAATGGATCAATCGGGAAGGCACGGTCATTCCTGAGTTCGTGATGAAGAGAAAGCCAAGCGCAGAATTAAGACCTGATCAGGTGGATCCGTTCGAGTACGAAACGCTTGCGCCAGAGATCGAGAGGCTTGTGCTTGACTCGCAAAGTAACGCCGCCATGCGCGCGGCGGAGCATAAACGCTGGCAAATGGGCGTAGTTTTGAAGATAAGCCCGAAGTCGTTTGGACGGGGCAGGATGATGCCGATCACGAGAAAATGACGGCGTTTCATGGGGCAGGGGAGAGAGGGAGAATAAAGGATGAAGGATGAATTCGGAAGGATGAATTTTTTGCGAGATTCTCCCTTCGTTCTTTTTGACCTGCGGCATTGAACTCAGGCTTTCGGATTTTAATCTGAAATTGCAGGCGGGCAGGGGAGCGGGTGAGGATGGCGCTTTTGCCGTTTTTCTTTCTTAACTCTTTTGCTTTCGATAAGTATTATTATCGAAAGCATTGACAAAAGCTGATTAATTCGTATAATGATCGGTATGACCAAGCAAAATGACGCTCCTGTGATGATCTCTGATGTGATCGGAAAATATATTGAGGTTGTGAAGCTCTCACGCAGTGAACACACCGCGCGCGCCTACAAAAATGCGCTGAAGGCTTTCTGTGATGTGTTGACAGAAAAATGGCTGGACCCGCGCAGCACCCCCATTGAAAAACTCACTGAAGATATCATCTCGCCATTTGCCATGTATCTGAAGGTGTTCGCGCCAGCCACGGAATTCCTGTACATGCAGGCTGTCAAAGGCTTTTACGAATACGTGGATTCAGAGCGCTACGTTGAGGTCAATATCTCGCGTGTGCGGACTTTGATCCGTCAGCGCTCACGCAGGCCTGGCATCCGCCTGCCGCAATTCCCGGCTGAAGATATCGAACGAATACTTGCCCATGTCAGCGAACCTTCGCATATAAATCTGTCAACTGAGGACAGGGATGGCGCCAATGAACAGCTACGCGCAATGCGCGATCGGGCTTTTCTGCTCATGCTGGCTGATACAGGCTTGCGCGTCCATGAAGCCTGCAAACTCAGGCGCGGCGACGTGGATTGGAACGAAGGACGGGCTGTGATCATCGGCAAAGGCGATAAGCAGGCTGTCGTACGATTTTCGACGCGTTCCATGAAAGCCATCAAGGACTATCTATCACTGCGCGCGCAGCTGGACGGCGGTTCGGGAAAACAACTGGCTTCCCTGCCCCTCTTTTCACGGCACGATAAAGGCGCGGGAAAGAAGGTCAAGCCGATCACACCGACAACCGGCAGAAATATCGTAGCTGAACGTGTTTTGGAAATTCTTGGAAAGGATGCCGCCGGCAAGATCACCCCCCACTCCTTCCGGCATTATTTTGTTACCACGGTTTTACGCGGTTCGGGCAATCTCAAGCTGGCGCAGGAGCTTGCGCGTCACAGCAATATTCAGGTCACGCAGCGCTACGCGCACTTGAGCGACGATGAATTGGATAAAGGCTATTACGAGATCTTTGAAGACGGAAAAAATAAAACTACTTTATGAACAAAACAAATTTCTTGTTCTTGTCCATTTTCTCGGCCAGCTTTTCAAGATCCACACCCACTAAAACTTCCCTGCCCAGGGCTGTGCTTGAATACAACGGGCAATCCGGCGAACACTCGCTGCATTTGAATTCGGTACTGGTTTTCTTGCGAAGACATGTTTTTGGAGGATGAGATTCCATGGTAAGCTCCTTACAGATACAGTCGTCCCTGCAAGGAAAAAGTTACTTCCCCCGTTGGATTAATCGAGAATATCCTCGCTTCTCTGCGCGACGTACGCCTGATACGCCTTCGAAAGCATTGCCGACCACCTGCCCACACTCCCCCGCCCCAGCGGCTTGTTGTCAATGGACACGATCGGAACAACGCCGCGCGAACTCGAGGTGAGAAACGCTTCGTGAAATTTTTCATCCATGCGGGGAGAGCGATACTCGATTGACATCCCCTGCCCTCTCGCGAGCCGAAGCACCGCGCGCCTGGTCACGCCAAGCAGGATCCCATAGCGCGCAGTGATGAGGGTGCGGCCCTTGACCGCGTAGAAATTGGATGTCATTCCCTCCAATATTTTCCCATCCTTTGTAAGCAGGATCTCAAAGACATCCCCCCCAACCCGCCTGCGCTGTTCGACGCTGGATGAAATAAAGCCCGTGTCTTTTACGCGCGGAGCCTGGCGCGTCATGGAGGCTGTGACCACCTTGACGCCTTCGGTGTAAATTTGTTTTGAGAGCGGCTCAAACGGCTGAAGGCCGGCGTAGATCATGCCGCTGTCTTTGACCAGGATGACCCGCAGGCGCGATTCTTTCGGCAGATTAATTTTAGCAAGCCCGGCAATTCTTTCGCGCAGCGTGCCCACATCCACAGACGGATGGATGCCCTGCCCGGCGGCCGGGAGATACAATCTCTGGAGATGCGCGTGGAACCCCATGACCTGCGTCCCGCCTGCCAGCGTGCTGAAGGTGGTGTAGAAGCCCTGCGATAATTCGCGGGTCATTTCGTCAAGCGTAGCGGCCCCGGTCTGAAGCGGAATATTTCCCGAAGGCGTGATCTTAAATTCCATAATACTCATACGCTTATTTTACTGTATTGCATAACAAAAAACTCCGCGGACATTTGGCCCGCGGAGTTTTTTGCATGACGCGAATGGTTATTTATAGAAGCCGGCGTTATCTTTGATGGCGGGCGTCAGATCAATGATTTCGCCCGCCGCGAGTACGCGGGTGGTCTCGAGTACGATCTTTTTGCCATAGTGATCTGTGCCTTCATAATGACCTGTCAGCCCGGTCTGGTTGATGTATTCACCGCCCTTCGCGGCGTAGGCCTTCGGGGTTTCATCGGCCGGGAAGATGGCATGATAAGGACATTCCGGCACGCAGGCGCCGCAGTCGATGCAGGTGCCGGGGTCGATATAGAATGTCGGCCACTGTGATTCAGGCTCGCCCGGCTGGATACATTCCACCGGACAGACTGACGAACACCCATTATCGCGCAGGCACAAACTGGTAATTACATGAGTCATTGATTATCTCCTTTGGCTGGCTGTGTTTTCAAATTTTTAAACGCAAATAAGCACATGACCTTTTGCGGACTTGCTAATATGCAGGAAACCCACGGGTTACATCAAGAATGTCCCTGACCTGCATAATATATTCACAAGTCGTATTCAGCGCTGAAAAGTTACGCTAAAAAATTCTTCTAATTATTTTCTCACAAAACCAGCGGGCTCGACCCCGCAGACCTTTATAATAAATTAAATCTTGATTAATCCTTGACACATCCTATTTTGTTGGTGTAAACTCGAGCCATTGAAGTAAAAATCTCAAAGAAAGGAAGCGCACTCTTGATGATCTACACAATCTTTATCACCCCTGATGCAGTTGGCTATTTGCCTTCTCGGAGTGCGCCTGTAGACCGAACCTAGGTCTCACCTGTCCCCTGTTTATTTGGGCTGCGGCGTACTTGCCGCAGCCTTTTTTGTTTAATTTTTTACTAACTCTGGAGAAAATATCCATCAGCAAGCTGATGGACTCCAGAATGGAGAATGACATGACCACCCTACAACCCGCCCATGAGCCCGCGCTCACCTTTGACTTCCGCCCGACCCTGAACGCCAACCGCCTGAAAGGGCTGTGGCAAATGATGTCCGATTACCGCCTTTCCTATGTCGCGGCGACCATTGCGCTGGCGATCTCTGCGCTCTCGAAAACATTCACGTACCTGTTGCTGCGCTTCTTCGCGGACGATGTGCTGGCGCAGAGGACAATGCTCGGCGCTTCAATGACCTCGACCTTTGTCTGGATCGGGCTTGGATTCGTGGGACTCGCCGCGTTTGAAGGCACCTTCACGTTCCTGTCCGGACGGCTGGCGGCCTATACCGCCGAGGGCATCACGCGCCGTTTGAGAGACTTCCTGTTCGACCACATCCAGCGATTGAGCTTCTCGTACCACGCCACCACGCCGACCGGCGACCTGATCGAACGAGTCACATCGGATGTGGACGCACTGAGGCGCTTCTTCAGCGAGCAAGCCATCGGCATGGGACGCATTATCCTGCTGTTCGTGATCAACTTTGTGGCGATCCTGAATTTGAACGTGGAACTGGCGCTGGTTTCAGTCGTGGTCATTCCGCTGATCCTGCTGGTCTCGTTGTGGTTCTTCAAAAAAGTGACCAAGGCCTACGAGGACTATCAGGCGCAGGAAGCGATCCTCTCGACGACCTTACAGGAAAACCTGACCGGCGTGCGCGTGGTGAAAGCCTTCGCGCGCCAGGATTATGAAAAGAAAAAATTCGAGAAGGACAATTGGGGCAAATACCTGAAAGGCAAGATCCTGCTTTTCATGCACTCCATGTTCTGGCCGCTCTCGGATATTGTGCTGGGATTTCAGATGCTGTTCGGGTTCGTGTATGGCGCGAACATGGCGATCCGCGACGAGATCTCGCTCGGGACTTATATTGCTTATGTCGGTCTGGTCGTGTGGCTGATCTGGCCGATCCGCAACCTGGGACGGCTGATCGTCTCCACATCCACCGGCATGGTCTCATATTCGCGCCTGATGGAAGTGGTCAAGCAGCAGCGTGAACCCCTGCTGGATGGGAAAGTCCAGCCTGAGGGCGCGGCGCGAGGCGACCTGCTTTTCGAGAATGTCTCGTTCATGTACTCGGACGGCAAATCGGATGTGTTGAAGAATGTTTCGTTCCACGCCAGGCCCGGACAGGCGATCGCCTTGCTTGGGTCAACGGGATCGGGCAAGACCTCGCTGGTGAACCTGCTCCCCCGCTTCCACGAATACACGGGCGGACGCGTACTGCTCGATGATATTGAATTGAAGGATTATTCGCGCGCATACCTGCGCAAGCAGATCGGCATTGTGGAACAGGAACCATTTTTGTTCAGCCGCTCGATCCGCGAGAATATCATGTACGGAGTCGGGCGCGATGTGCCGCAGGAAGAAGTGGAAAACGCCGCGAAAGCCGCGGCTGTGCATGATGTGATCCTGACCTTTCCGGATGGCTACAATACTTTGGTCGGCGAGAAAGGCGTGACCCTCTCCGGCGGACAGAAGCAGCGTGTTGCCATCGCGCGGACCTTGTTGAAGAATCCGCGCATCCTGATCCTCGACGACTCAACCTCTTCGGTGGACACCGAAACCGAAGCGGAGATCCGCGAGGCGTTGAACGGCTTGATGCAGAACCGCACAACCTTCATCATCGCGCACCGCATTCAATCGGTGATGATCGCGGATCTGATCCTGGTGCTGGATAAAGGCGAGGTGGTGCAGATGGGTACGCATGAAGAGCTGTTGAAGGATAAAGACGGCATGTATCGCAGGATCTATGATATTCAGACGAAGATCGATGTGGAATTGGAGAACGAAATTGCGCGTGTAAATTAATTTGTAGGGGCGGATCGCGATCCGCCCCTACCGGAGAAATACAATGTCAGACGAAATCCTCGAACTCGAAGAAGAAGAGTTCACATCACAACTGACCACACCTGTTTTGAAACGCATTGGCGGATTATTGAGACCGCATTGGAAATGGGTGCTGGGCTTTTTATTGACCATCGCGCTGGTTTCCGGGCTGGACGCGTATTTCACGTATGTGAACAAGCAGTTCATTGACCAGGGCATTCTGTTGAAAGACAGCGCGCGCGTGATGCAGCTTGCCATCGTCTACGGCGGATTTATCCTCGTGCAGGCGGCGGCGGTGTTCACGTTCATTTATCTGGCGGGCGTGCTCGGCGAGCGCATTCAATATGACCTGCGCAAGATGCTGTTCAATCATTTGCAGGACCTGTCGCTTTCGTATTATTCGAATAACGCGGTGGGACGCTTGATCTCGCGCGTGACATCCGATACGGGGCGCGTCTCTGACCTGTTGACCTGGGGCATCGTGGACAGCACCTGGGCGGTGATGAACATTACCTCATCCACGATCTTCATGCTGATCATCAACTGGCGGCTGGCGCTGATCGTGCTGACCATCATCCCGGTCATGATGTTCATCGCGGTGGAATTCCGCAAGCGGATATTGGAGCAGTTCCGCATTTCACGGCGAGCCAACAGCAAGATCACGGGCGCGTATAACGAGAACTTTCAGGGCATGCGCGTGGTGAAGGCCTTGAGCCGCGAGGACGAGAACACGCGCGAGTTCCAGGGACTGACCAGCAGCATGTATCACGCTTCGTACCGCGCGGCGTGGCTGTCGGCGCTCTTCCTCCCCACCGTGCAGATGATCGCCGCGCTCGCGCTGGGATTCATCGTCGGCTACGGCGGAACGCAGATCGAGATCGGGTTGATGACCATCGGCGGCATTCAAGCCTTCGTGTCGTACCTGACCTTTATGATGTGGCCGATTCAGGACCTGGCGCGCGTGTACGCAGAAATGCAGCACAGCATCGCATCAGCGGAACGAATCTTCAAGTTGGTGGACACCCCGCCCGAGGTCCACAACAGACCCGATGCGGTCGAAGCGAAAACTTTGCTCGGCGAGATCGAATTCGATCACGTGGATTTTTTCTACGAGGACAGGAAATCCGTCCTATCCGACTTCACGCTGAAGGTCAACCCGGGCGAGATGATCGCGCTGGTGGGGCCGACCGGCGGCGGCAAGTCTACGATCGTGAATTTGCTGTGCCGCTTTTACGAGCCGACCCAGGGCGTGATCCGCATCAACGGGTTGGATTATATGGACTACAAGCTCGAGTCGATCCATAACAAGATCGGCATCGTGCTGCAAACGCCGCACCTGTTCTCTGGGACGGTGCGCGAGAATATCCGCTACGGCAATCTGTCTGCGGACGACGCGCAGGTGGAGGAAGCCGCCAAGATCGCGGGCGCGCATGATTTCATTGTGACACTGGAAAAGGGCTACGAGCAGAACGTGGGCGAAAGCGGAAACCTGTTATCGGTCGGGCAGAAGCAGTTGATCTCGCTCGCGCGCGCCGTGCTGGCAAGACCCGAGTTGTTCATCATGGACGAAGCCACCTCCTCGGTGGACACGCTGACCGAGGCGCTGATCCAGCGCGGCATGGACGCCCTGATGAAAGGCCGCACTTCCTTTGTGATCGCGCACCGCCTAAGTACCATCCGCCGCGCGGACCGAATCCTCGTGATCGAGAATGGTCATATCGCTGAGCAAGGCAGTCACGCTGAATTGTTGAAACTGCGCGGGCATTATTACAGGTTGTACACCCAGCAGTTCAGGCATCAATTGGAGGTGGCGTATGGAGTGGCGGAGGAGAGTGAAGGGACGAGTAACGAGGAGGAAGAAATGAGTGAGTTGGCGACGGCAGATTAGGAAGGAAGGATTGATGATGAAAAGTTCCATCGAGGTTTTCAAAACCTTGATGGAACTTTTTTTCCTATTCCTGTGTTGGGTTTGCCGTGTGCTCTTGAATGTAACCTATTCCACAAAGAGGCTGTTGCTTAACCATAAGGCAGCCAAAATATAATGATCTGATTCGGGTTTTGTTTTTTGCGCCGAGAGTGTCGTCGCCAGTTGATCGAGTTGCGGGGTGTCTTGAGCCTGGACAAAGCCGTGACGCGCTTCGTGCCAGTCCCATGTTTCAGGTATGGAAATGTTGGCTTCGCGCGCGGCGTGCGCGAGGGTTTCAATGACCTCGTGTTGTTTTTCAGCCCACAGACAGATGATCGCCGCGGCGAGTTGATCATTGATCTTGAATTCCCTGGCGACCTGTATCTTTGCCATATGGGGCGGAATGCTCTGGAAGGAGCGAAACCCATTGACCTGGATGGTCTTCTTGAGAATATCTGCTGCGAATTTATTTAATTCCGAGGATGCTTTTGGGTAGTGACCGAGCGCATCCGCGACCACCCGTTGACGATACTCGTCATCCATCATTTCGTTGACCTCGACCCATGGGCGTACGTTTGTTTCTGTCATAATTTTCTCCTTTAACACACATCATACATATCAGTCAGCGTTCGGGTATCATCTTTATGTTAAACGCATTTATAAAAGATTCCCTTGTGTGGGAATGACTGCTTGAACAGACGCATCCTGTCCCCGATTTTACTCCAATAGTACCCGACCTATCTGGGATGGTGCAGTTCCCCGTCTATATTCAAGACCCGCTGACTGACTGCCAGAATGCGCACCTCAGGGCAGGCGCTCATGATCGTTTCGGTAAGCTGGGCGCAGGCCTGTACCACATGTCCGCAATGACTGAGGATCAGCAAAAGGTCCTTTTCACGTAAAAATTGCAGCAGGGAATTGGTCAACGGGCGGTCGGGGTCGGTCTGGACGCCAAGGACGTGCGCGACAGTTTTCAGCACTTGAGACGGATCTTGCACGGGCAGCAAGTCCACGCGCCAAATCCCATCCGTAAATTGGTCAATGTACTGCGAGGCGGCGGCTAAAGCCAGCGCGTCATTTTCGCTGAGCAAGGTCACCAGACGGCTGGACGCGATCATGCCCCGTACCTGTTCGATCTCGTTTTTGAGTTTGCTTATGTCTGCCGGCACGGCGGGCAAATTGCCGCTCGTGTGCGCGGCTCCGCTTTTGGCGTTAACCTGTTCAAGCGCCAGGCGGACCTGTGCGGCGGAGGCAAAACGATCCCTGGGGTCTTTTTCCAGCAGGCGCATTACGATCTTTTCCAGAGCGGGTGGAAGATCACTGCGCGAACGGCTGGGGAGTGCGGCGGCCTCACGCACATGCTGCGCGAGAACGGTCTGCTCGTCAAAGTTGGAAAAGGGCACGCGGCCTGTGATCAGCTCGTACAGGATCACGCCGAGCGCGTACAGGTCAGAGGGAACATCCGCGGGCTGCCCGAGGATGACTTCGGGGGCGAGATAGAAGAATGACCCCGCCCTGCTGCTCTCGGTTTGGCTGTAGGCCTCTGCGCGCGGACGGGACAGACCAAAATCCATCAGCTTGACGCAGTATTGAAAGCCTTCTTTTTTAATCAGCAGGTTGCCGGGCTTGAGGTCGCGATGAACGAGTCCGTGCCGGTGGGCGTACTCAAGCGCGTCGCAGATCTGAATTCCGAGGTCAATGATCCTTGCATAGGTCAGCCCTGATATTTCATCAAGCCCCGTACCTTCCACCAACTCCATGACGATATAGGGAACTTGTCCGCCCGCGCCAACCTGAACCGTGCCCGTGTCGTACACCGCAACGATGTGCGGATGATCCAGTTGGGATGTGATCTGCGCCTCGCGTGAAAACTGCCGCAGGGTAAGCGCGTTCGCGGTTTCAAGGTTGACAATTTTGAGCGCCACATCCCTGTCACACTGGATGTCACGCGTGCGGTAGACAATGCCCATCCCGCCCCTGCCGATCTCGGCATCCAGCCGGTAACGTTGATCGATCAACGTTCCGACCCCGATTGGTGCGGAGTTTTCATTTTTCCGCAGGGCTTGTGACAGGCGGGAGAATAGTTTGGGAAGCATGACGGTGATTATATTCCCGCGCGCTGTTCCGCGCAAAGTGCGCCGCCAATAAAATATCCTTTATAATATTTTCAAGATCACCATGCGAATTTTACTGCTGTCGGATATTCACGCCAACTATGCCGCACTGGAGGCTGTCATCAAGGACGCCGGCGCGTTCGAGCAGGTCTGGTGTCTCGGCGACGTGGTCGGTTACGGACCTGACCCGAATGAATGTATCAACCATCTGCTCGAGTTCGACCTGACCTGCTTGGCGGGGAATCACGACCTGGGGGTGACGGGCAAGGCAGCGCTTTGGGATTTCACGCAGGACGCACGCGAAGCCATCTTCTGGACAAGACACGCGCTGACCACTTTTAATCTCGACTGGCTTCGGTCCCTGCCGGCGACCGCCCTCTCCGCGGGACACGGCATCACGCTGGTGCATGCCAGTCCGCGCGACCCGGTTTGGGAATATATTATGACCGAAGAAACGGCGGTAAAAAACCTGGACATGTTCGACACGCCAGTCTGCCTGAATGGACATACACATTTCCCAGCTATCTTTCGCAAGCCGTGGGATGGTCTAAAAGTTCTGGAAGAGCATCTGCCCGTCAATTCTCCGATCCAGTTCCACCCCTACGACCGCGTGTTCATTAACCCGGGCAGTGTCGGCCAGCCCCGTGATGAAGATCCGCGTGCGGCATACGCCCTGATCGACCTTGACCAGATGACCCTCACCCATCACCGCGTGCTGTACGATGTCACTGCCACTCAAGCTAAAATGAAAGCGGAAAAATTTCCGAGCCGCCTGACACGGCGCTTACGTTTTGGGCAATAGCCTGTGTAATAAGATCAAGTATAAAAAGGAGATGAGACCATGTACAGAAAGATCCTTGTCCCGCTCGACGGCTCGAAAGTAGCCGAAGGTGTGCTGCCTCACGCGAAATCGCTGGCGTACTCCGAAGGCGCTGAGTTGATCCTGCTGACGGTCGGCGCCAACCCCGCGCTGGATTACGCCTTCTCTGACCCCGGTCTGGCGCAGCAGGCGATACAGGAACAGGAAGACCGCAGCAGCAAGTACATTACGGAGATCGAAGCCCAGCTCAAGTCCGCAGGATTCAAAACATCAACCCAGATGCGCGTCGGCGCGGTCGCCGATGTAATCCTCGGGGTGGCGGAGGAGCTACAGGTTGATGTCATCGCAATGTCAACGCATGGCCGCACCGGCCCCGCGCGCTGGCTGCTCGGCAGTATCGCGGAGCGTGTGGTGCGCAATTCGAATATCCCTGTACTGCTGATCCGTGCCAAGGGTTGATGCCTGAAGATTTAACACAGCGCGACTCAGAGACCGCATGGGAGCGCTCTGAGTCTTTTACAAGAAAAAATAATTTTAACGATCGGAGCATGGAAGATGCCAAAGAAGAAGTATTCGATCAACTGGGAGAATGATGAACCAGTCTCCTTTGAAGTGAACGGCGTGGCGTACGAATCGCTGGACGATGTCCCAGACTGGAAGGACAGGGACAAACTCGCGGCCATGCTGCACGCATCCGCTGATGATCCGGGGGATGTGAAGTTCGACGAAAAAGAATTCGAGGAACTGCGCAAAGCCGCCGAGAGTCCCACGATGGAAAGATGGGTACTGGGAGGCTTCAGCGCCATCGCTGTGATTATGCTGCTGGTCAGTGCCATGTCCATATTCTCCAACGTCCAAAAGATCGGCAGGGAGGAAAGCGCGCCGGGGCGCGTGGTGGATGTGGCGGTAGAGCGGGTGGTTGTGAACGAACAGGAGCGCATCGTGCGGGATTTTTATTTCCCTGTGATCGAATTCATCCCCATTGACGGGCGCAAGCGCACTGTCCAGGTCAGCGAAGGCAGTGATGCGCCTTTTTACGAAAAAGGCGACGAGATCACAGTGGCATATGACCCTGAACATCCGTTGGATGCGCGCATCAAGTCCTCGGACAGTTCTGCGCTGATGTGGGTCCTGCCGTCCATAACAGGGATATTAGGAATTGCTTTTGCGGGAGCGGTGTTGGTTGTGAAGAAGGTGATGGCGGTTTAAATTAAAGATGTCGTTGCGAGGGCGTTCTTGTTCTTCGGGCGACATTTGCGACGCACTGCGTTCCCTGGCACCGCCCGCGAGGGCAGGTGTTTTGCAGTGCAGGAGAGCAACCTCCTGTTACAGGAGGTTGCTTTGTCAGGCTAAAGCCTTCCTCGCAACGAAATTATTAAATACTAAATCCTCGGCAACAAATATTCGTAAGCACTTAACGCGGCTTTGGCGCCTTCTCCGACCGCCACCAGAACCTGCTCGGCATAACTATTGGTGACGTCACCTGCGGCAAACAGACCGGGGACATTCGTGCAGCAGGCGCTGTCTATGACGATGCGTCCCAGCTTATCGAGTTCAACCAAGTCTTTGACCATACTTGTGTTTGGCGTAAGCGCCTTTTCCACGAACATTCCGTCCGCCAAATATTCTTTGATCTTTCCGTGCCTGTCTTTCAAGATCAACTTGCGGGCATATTCATCTCCCTGCACTTCCACGATCTCGCAGCCTGTGAAGATCTTAACATTTTGAGATCGTTGCAGTTTATACCCGAGCGGAGAGTCCAAAAGTTTATCGTCAGCGCAGACCATGGTCACTTCCCTGGCAACTGTGGCCAGTTCGCCAACCGAACGCTGCGCGAGGTCCGCATCGCCGATCACCATGACAGTCTTGTCAATGAAAAGCGGCGCGTATGAAAGTGCCGAGTAGCACAGTCCCCTCATTGTATATTGCTTCTCGCCGGGCACGTTCATGCGCACCTGACGAGTCCCTGTGGCGAGGATGACCGCTTTGGATTCCAGCAGTGCGCCGCCTTTGGTGGAGACTGTAAAATGCTGATTTGTTTTCAGGACTGTTTCGACCGCCTCCATGTGACGGGCAAAGTCAAGATACTCCAACTCTGTGCGGAATTTGTTGACGATCTCCAGTCCTTTTATGACCTGGTAATCCTCAACCCACGGCAGGGAAAGGTGATAGTTGGTCTTCCCGCCCAGGTCTTTGGAGAGAAGCAAAAAATTCAACCGCTTGCGGATGGCGTAGATCGCCGCGGTCAGGCCGGCAGGTCCGCCGCCAATGATGATCAGATCATACATGGTAGTCTCCTTTCAATGAGCGGGTTGAGCCGCGGCCATGTCAACGTGATGCTGCTCTTCTTCAGCTGGCGGTTCCGCGATGAAGTGTTCTTCCATCATCATCTCCGTCAGGTCGCGCGAACGCTTGATAATGCGCTTTGCATTTTCAAGCTCCTCTTCGTAGGTCATCGTGATGCGCGCCAGTCCCTGTTCCTGCGCCTTCATTGCAACTGCCGCGGCCTCGCGTGGAAATACCTCCCAATCATCCATGTTGGGCAGGAGATGATCGGCGGCCAGTTTATCGCCAACATGATCCGCCAGGGCTTGTGCCGCGGCAAAACACATCTCGTCCGTGATAGTGCGGGCGCGCACATCGAGTGTGCCGCGGAAGATACCGGGGAATCCCAGTGAATTATTGACCTGGTTTGGAAAATCGGAACGGCCGGTTGCGATGACAGCTGCGCCAGCCTCTTTCGCCTCCCAGGGCCAGATCTCGGGAACTGGATTAGCGCAGGCGAAGATGATTGGATCCTTTGCCATGGTCCTGACCCACTCGGGCAGGACAACGCCCGGGCCAGATTGTGAAAAACAAATGGCCACATCCACGCCTTCGAGCGCCTCTGGAATACCGCCTTCACGCGCGTCTTCGTTCGTGATATTGCAATACTTCCACGCATCCTTGAATTCCGCTTTGCGCATCTCATAATCTTTGCGGTGTTTTCCGAGGATGCCGTTGATATCCACCAGATAACATTTTGCGGGGTCCACGCCCCACCTGAAGATAAGCCGCGAAACGGCGATATTGGACGCGCCGGCGCCAATGAACGCGATCTTCACGTCCTGTTTCTTCTTGCCCACTACTTTCAAAGCATTCATCAAGCCCGATAAGGTAACAGTGGCCGTACCCTGTTGATCATCGTGCCACATGGGGATTTCCGCTTTTTCACGCAGCGTATCAAGGATGTAAAAACATTTGGGCGAGGAAATATCCTCGAGATTAACCCCGCCCAGTCCGGGCTGGAGCATGAGCGCTGTATTGATGATCGCGGCAGGGTCCTTGGTATCCAGCATGAGCGGGAAGCCGTCCACTCCCCCCAAATATTTATACAATAGTGACTTGCCCTCCATTACGGGCAGCCCAGCCTTGGGACCGATATCGCCCAAGCCCAGCACCCGTGTCCCGTCACTGACAATGGCGACTGTGTTCCACTTGTTGGTGTATTCATAGACCAGTTCAGGGTTGGCTTGAATGGCTTTACAGGGCGCGGCGACACCGGGCGTATACCAGATTGAAAAATCATTGAAACTATGCACGGTACATTTGACAGCGGTTTCGATCTTCCCGCGGTAGAACGGATGTAATCGCAGGGCATCCGCTGAAGGCTTCTTGGCCTTGGCGAGTAACTCTTCGACGTTCATATGAGGCAGCCTCCTTGGCGACGCACTGCCTGCTATAGATAAAAAGGCAGAAACTTCAAAAACGCTTTTGCCGAAACGACTCAGGAACGACTCAGGAGTTTTTGCCGCGCCACCACTAAAGGAGGGATTTGTTTCCATATTTATTCTAGCATTTAAAAGGACATGGGGACATTGTTTGGAGATCTCCACATGGATAAATTGTCGGAGAAAGAAACAAAACATTCGAGACCCATTGACCCCGGGATGTTTGTTTATCACGCTGACTGCGTGGAGAATTATCTGGCTTTGATGGTAATGCTCTTCGGTTTGACCTCTTCCGATTTGGGCAATTGAATGGTCAGAATGCCGTTCTCAAAATCTGCCTTGGCTTTGTCGGTTTGGACGCTGGTCGGCAGGGTCAGGGAGCGCTCGAACGAACCAGAACGGCGCTCGCGGATATGATAGACTGTGTCATTCTGACCGTTCCCGTTTTCCGTCCTGTATTCGCCGCGCAGGGTGAGTACATCGCTGGTCACGGAAATTTGAACATCATCAGGCTTGAAACCCGGCAGGGCGGCTTTTACCACCACCGCGTCGTTGGTCTGGTACAGGTCAAGGGCGGGTACAGAAGACCCAGCCATGCCCACCGGACGAGTAAAGGCATCATCAAAGAGATGATCCATCGCCTCGCGCAGAGTCATCACTTCACGCATCGGCTCCCATCGAATTAAATTGGACATAACAGAACCTCCTTTTATTATTTGGTGAAATTGGTTGTTACGCCCTTAATTTAATTCGCTGATATATGAAAATCGTAAGAGGAAAATACGAGGATCGTTTAAATTTCCTGCTCCGTCCGCTTTAGAGGTGATCATGAACGAATCGAAAAGGCATCGTCAGATCGCATGGCTCATCATCGCCCTGCTTTTATTCCTGCGCATTCCCTTCACCATCGCCGTCACATTTTTTCATCCCATCGAAGACCAAAGCGGCGGCGCGGTTTACGAGGTCGGCACGTATTTATTGACCGCCATCCTGATCTACTGGGAACGTCACAGGCTGGCGGATTTCCACGTGGACGTGTATGCGCTGGCGTTCGTCCTCTTTTTGAGGCCGCTGCAAACACTGATCCTGGCATACTGGAAGGTTGAATCCCCGATGGCATTTCCGCACCCAATGGGATTGCTGATCTGGGTCATTTCAATTGGATTAATTCTCCTGCTCTGGCAAAGTGGATTCAAACCCGCGCACGCTTCATCCGTAACTGTCAGCTGGCTCGCCATCGGAATATTCGCCGGCATCTGTGTCAGTGTCGCTGGAAACCTGAATTCGTTTAGATCCATGTTTTCCCCCAACCCATATCCGCCCTCCGTATCCGTACTAACATCCATGAGCCTGAACATCGTCTATCACCTCGGCTTCGCGCCACATCAATGAAGAACCGCTATTTCGCGGATTCCTCTGGGGCTACCTGCGTCAACTCAAATGGAAGGACGGCTGGATAATGATCTTCCAAGCCCTCTTGTTTACCTGTGCGCATGTTTACTTTGCAGGAAGATATCCGCTCATGTTCTGGGTCTACATTCCAGCCACAGCCATCTTATTTGGATGGCTGACCTTGCGTTCGCGCTCCATTGCCCCCGCCATCCTCGCGCACGGCATGATCAACGGCTCGGTGTATGTTCTGATCATGATGTCGCTGCGAGCAGTATTACCGTAAAGCAGCCTCCCTCTAAAATGGGGAGATTGCTGCGGGCTTTCGCCCTCGCAACGACGTATTTAAACCAGTTTATAATCCGTCCATGAATTCCCCAGTAAAAAACACTTATTTTGGTATTGCATCTCTGCTCACGGCGCTTCTATCCGTGCTGTTTCTGGGAGCGAACTTCGGCGCTTCCCAACTGAATATTACCCCTGAGACCTTTAGCTTCTTGAATAACATCACAGTTTTGACCGCCTGCGTTTTGGCTCCGCTGGCTGTATTGCTTGGCATGGTCGGGTTATTCAAAAGGAATGACTCAAAACTTCTTTCGGTCATTGCGCTGGCATTGGTCGGCGCACCATTCCTGATCCTGTTCGTGCAAATGATCTTCTCTATTGCTAAATCAAATTGATTAGGCATAGTGTGGTATCGGAGATCAACACGCTTGGGTCAACTGCGCGCGTTTCCAATAAACGCAGGGCAGGTTCAAATGGACCGCAGCGCGAACCAAGCACAGTGATCTCATCCACAACAATTGAGGAAATATTTACACTCATATCGCCTTTGTAGGTTGATTTCAATACCATCGTCCCACGTGGACGCACCGCGCGGCGGGCAAGAGTAAAGCCGTCTGTTGAGCCTGTCGCTTCGATCACCACATCCCATTTTTGCGATTTGATATCAACTTCAGCGATCACGTTAATTCCGCGCGCTGTAAGTAATTGCTGCGCACGGAAACTCCGCGCCACCACGTGCAAGTCACAACCCGTGAGAGCCAGAGTCTGCGCGATCAGTTGTCCGAGCCTGCCAGCGCCGATCAATAAAACCCGATCCGTTTTTTGAAGTTTTATTTGCTCCTGAATTTCCAAGGCGGCGGCCAAAGGCTCCACAAAGACCGCCTGTTCATCTGGAACAGAATCTGGCACGCGGTATAGATTTTTCAGCGGCAGGCTGGTGTACTCGGCGAATACGCCGTTGCGATCCGCAATCCCAAGTACGGTGCGGTTCTCGCAATGCGTTGAGCGTCCGTTCAAACAGGCTTCGCATGTTCCGCAGACCGCGTTGATCTCCCCACCACTCGCTGACCCGCCCATGCGGCATCGGGCGCACTGACAACCTCACCGACAAATTCATGGCCGAGAATTCCCGTGTAGGGATAATAGCCTTTGACCAATTCAAGGTCGGTGCTGCAAATGCCAGCCATGCGAATTTTGATCAAAGCTTCATCAGGCTTGTTTGGCGCTTCCACATCTGCTAATTTAATTTGGTTGTTTTCAAGCCAGATTGCTTTCATAAACCTCTCTGCCTCACTGCTTCGTAGGTGATCAATGCGGTTGCGATGGAAACATTCAGCGAATTCACTTTCCCCAGCATGGGAATTTTTACTTTAATATTTGCGTTCTGCATCCAGAAATCTGTCAGCCCTTCATCTTCAGTTCCGACTGCCAGCGCGATGGGTTCTTTCATATCAACATCAGTGTACAACACCTCAGCAGAGGGTGTGGCCGCAAGCACGCGCATCTTTCTTGACTTTATAAATGCCAGCGCATTCGGCGAATCAACTTCGACGGTTGGTACGGTAAAGATCGTCCCGCGCGATGCGCGTACGACATTGGGATTCCATAAGTCCACGCGTGGGTCGCAGACGATGACAGCATCCACATGCGCCGCGTCTGCTGTACGTAGGATCGCGCCAAGATTGCCGGGCTTCTCGACTGACTCGGCCAGGATCACAAAAGGTGACTCACTTAATTTCAAATCATCGAGAGATGTTTTTGGAACGGGAAAAATTCCCAGCCAGCCATCGGGGTTATCGCGATAGGAGATCTTCTCGAACACGGCGCGGGTGACGGTCACAATTTCAGCGGAGGGAATGTCCATTGAAACTGAGGCAAGCTCGGGCGCGGTAAGAACCGTCTGCGGCTTGAGTCCAGTGCTGAGGGCCAGAGTCAACTCATCGTAGCCTTCCACCAACATCAAGCCATCCAACTTGCGCTGACGTTTATCTTCGCGCAGTTTGACGATATATTTAACTCTGGGGTTTTGTAAACTTGTGATGTCCAATTATTTCACCAATAACAAACACGCGGCCTGATGCGTCTTGCCGAACGATACGAAAGGCGGGTCACTGATCTTGCAGGTAGCCATTGCCACAGGACAGCGCGGATGAAAGCGACAGCCCCTCGGCACGTCTATGGGGTTGGGAGTTTCGCCCTGCAGAATAATACGCTCACGACGCAGCGCGGGTTCGGAACGGGGATGACGGAGATCAAGGCTTTTGTGTATGGATGCTGCGGCTTTTCCAGCACTTCGAGCATGGTGCCGATCTCAACGATGCGGCCAAGATACATGACCGCCACACGGTCGGCAAAGAAACCAACCGAGCCAAGATCATGCGTGATGAAGATGACCGCGATCTGGCGTGTGATGCGCAGTTCGGCCAGCAGGTTGATGATCTCCGCGCGGATGGAAACATCCAGCATCGAGACAGGTTCATCAGCGAGAAGGATCTCAGGCTCAAGCACAAGCGCGGCGGCGATCACCACGCGTTGGCGTTGTCCGCCTGAAAGTTCATGCGGGAAGCGTTGCAGGTAAACTTCGGCTGGTTTCAAACCTGAGTCTTCCATCGCTTTTTTCACACGCTCATCGCGTTCGTTCTTACCGCTCCCAATGCCATGCACAACTAAAGGTTCGTTGATGATCTCTTCGATGGTCTGTGTGGGATTCAAAGATTCGTAGGGATCTTGAAACACCATTTGAATTTTACGACGCACATCCTTTCGTTCATGGTCATTCAAATGCGTGATGTCACGCCCTTCAAACGAGATCGTGCCAGCAGTTGGTTCTTCCAACCCCATCAATAAAAGCGCGAGCGTTGATTTTCCGCAGCCGCTCTCGCCGACCAGCGCGATCACTTCACTGCGCCTGAGATTGAAATCGACTCCATCCACGGCATGCACGTAACGCGCCTCGCGCGAGAAAAAAGAGGGTCGGTCTGCATCAAAATATTTTTTTAATCCAGTTACTTCCAGAAAATGATCTTTGCTCATTTTGAAGCCTCAAGCAGATGGCAGCTCGCGATGTGCACAGCACTTTGAGCATCATCAATTTTGTAGAGTGGTGGTGGTTCCGTGCGACAGCGGTCAAACACCAGAGGACAGCGCGGCGCAAAGCGGCAGCCAGCGGGGAGCGCGTCCAGCCGCGGCGGATAGCCGGGGATGGATGAAAGTTTTTTCTTTGGCTTTGTCAGATCAGGGAAGGCCTTGATCAATTCCTGAGTATAGGGATGGCGCGGCTCATTATAAATGGCATCCACATCCGCGTATTCGGCTGTCACGCCGCCATACATCACCAGAACTCTGTCGCACATTTCAGCCACAACCCCAAGGTCGTGAGTCACGAAAATAATGGCGAGGCCAAGTTTCTTGCGCAGGCTGTCGAGTAGTTCCAATATCTGCGCCTGGATCATTACATCCAAAGCGGTGGTCGGCTCGTCGGCAATGATAACTTGCGGGTTGCAAGCCAGCGCCATGGCGATCATCGCGCGCTGGCGCATACCGCCAGAGTATTGATGCGGATAATGATCCTTATGGTCAGCTGCGATGCCAACTAGGTCAAGCAATTCCACCACGCGTTCCTGCAAGCGTTGGTCACGTGGGAGGCCTGGCATGTGCTTGATAATCGCTTCCTGAATTTGGTCGCCGTCAGTCCGGACCGGGTTGAGTGCATTCATCGCGCCCTGGAACACGATGGAAATATCCTTCCAACGCACGGTGTTTATTTCTTCTTCGCTGAGGGCCGTCAAATCATTGCCTTTGAAGAAAACTCTCCCATTTACGATCTGACCTGCAGAGGGCAGCAGTCTCAGCAAGGCTAGCATCAGCGTGGTCTTCCCGCATCCGCTTTCACCCACCAGCCCGATCAATTCACCTTCATTCA